>CAZTYY010000027.1:0-24153 GCA_964617785.1 uncultured Desulfobacterales bacterium
GGTGATTTCATTTTCAAAACAACAAGAGATTTAAACCAAAGACCGGTTGGTGTTGAGTTGAGAAATCGTTCCCCGGAAAAGAACCATAAGATTACACCAAATCTAATCGAATCATAAATTCCCTGTTGCCTTTAGGACCAGGAACAGGCGATGGAACAACGGGTCCGGCCGTGAGGCCGTTACAAATAAAAAAGGCGGTAAGATCATTAATAGTTTCTTTATGTATCTCGGGGTCTCTGACAACACCGCCTTTCCCTACCATACCTTTTCCAACTTCAAACTGCGGTTTTATCAGGGCAAGGATGAACCCGTTTTTTTTCATAAATTTTAAAACCGCAGGTACGACAATTTTTAAAGATATGAAAGAAACATCGATGGTTACAATATCAATAGGGGAGGGTACGAGGTTTTCGGATAAGTTCCTTATGTTTGTACGTTCAATAACCGTTACTCTTTTATCATTTCTCAGCGTCCATGCCAGTTGGCCGTATCCCACGTCGACAGCATAAACATGCTTGGCTTTATTCTGCAGCAGACAATCCGTAAAGCCTCCAGTTGAGGCTCCGACATCAAGACAGATGCTGTCGCTGACATCAATATTTAACTGCTGGATTGCCTCTTGAAGCTTAAGGCCGCCTCTGCTGACAAAAGGAAGTTGATCTTTTATTGTGATTGTTGAATCAGGAAAAATTGATGTGCCAGGCTTGTCAACCAGCTGACTGTTGACAAGAACTTTTCCGGCTAATATCAGGGAACGTGCCTTTTCCCTGGATTCAGCCATTCCTTTTTCAAAAAGCAGCAGGTCAAGCCGTTTTCGTTTTTTTTCCTGCATTTTCAAGAATCTTTATTGCAGTGTCTGCAATGGAATGTGCATCAATACCATATTTGGACCGCAAGAAATCCTGGGTGCCATGCTCCACGAACGTATCCGGAATACCGATTCTTGTGAGGTCCATGCCGGTCATTCCCGCTTCATTGAGGCATTCCAGAACTGCACTTCCAAAACCACCCTGGAGCACATGTTCTTCAACAGTAATAATATGAGATATCTTTTCTGCAAGGGAAATGATCAACTCTTTATCAATCGGCTTGACAAACCTGCTGTCTACGACTGTAGCCGAAATACCTTTTTCCGACAATATTTTTTGAGCAGAAAGGGCGTCATTAACTGTTCTTCCGATAGCGATAATCAGTATGTCATCCCCTTGCACAAGAACCTTGCCTTTTCCTACAGGAATCGTTTCAAGGGGATCGGTTAAATCAACTCCGGTGCCTTTTCCACGCGGATATCTTAAGGCGATTGGGCCATGATGGTTCAGCGCAGTGAAAAGCATTTTCCGCAGTTCGTTTTCATCAGACGCAGCCATAACCACCATATTCGGCAGGCTTCGCAAATATGAAAAATCAAAAAGGCCATGGTGAGTCGGGCCGTCTTCACCCACAATTCCTCCGCGGTCGATTGCAAAAACCACATGCAGATTTTCAAGGCAGACATCGTGGACAATTTGATCATATGCCCGTTGTAAAAAGGTAGAATAGACAGCGACAACAGGCTTAAATCCTTCGGTTGCCATTCCTGCGGCAAATGTTACGCCGTGTTGTTCGGCAATACCTACATCATAAAATCGATCAGGATATATTTCTGCAAATTTTGCCAGTCCCGTTCCTTCAGGCATTGCAGCAGTGACCGCAACAACATTTTTATCTTTCCCGGCCAATTCTACCATGGTTTTGCCAAACACTTCAGTATAAGAAGGGAGGGATTGTGTTGATGGTTTTGTTGATGCGCCAGTTTCGATTTCAAAACAACCCACTCCATGAAAATATACAGGGTTATCTTCAGCAGGTTTATACCCTTTACCCTTTTGGGTTGCGACATGCAAAAGGACAGGTTCTCTAACATTCTTAATATTATTCAGTATATCGATAAGATGATTAAGTTTGTGCCCTTTAATCGGCCCAAAATATTCGAAATTAAAGGCTTCAAACAGCATTCCCGGAGTAACAAAGGTTTTAAATGACTCTTCTGAGCGTTTGGCGAATTGATACATATCATTTCCTATTTTCGGAAGAGATTTTAAGAACTCGCCAAATTCTTTTCTTAATCTTTGAAGATATGTTGCGGAAAATTTCCTGCTCAGGAATGATGAAAGCGCGCCGACATTTTCTGATATCGACATGTCATTGTCATTTAGAATTACAATGATGTCTCTGTCTTTATGAAGTTCACCTGCCTGGTTTAAACCTTCGTATGCCAACCCAGCTGTCATTGAACCGTCTCCGATTACAGCAATGACTTTTCCAGGCTCTTTTTTCAAATGCTTTGCACAGGCGATACCCAGTCCCGCAGATATGGAAGTGCTGCTGTGTCCTGTTGTAAAGGAATCATATATGCTTTCATTCATTCGGGTAAAACCGGATAACCCGCCGTGCTTTCGCAGTGTATGAAAACGATCCCTTCTGCCGGTTAGAAGTTTGTGGGCATATGACTGATGCCCAACATCCCAAATGAGTTTGTCGTTAGGGACATCGAAAACATAGTGAATCGCGATGGTAAGCTCAACAGCACCGAGACTTGAAGCAAGATGACCACCGTTTTTAGAAACAACTTCAACAATTTTTTTACGAATCTCGGCTGCAAGTAACGGCAGTTGAGCCCTTGGCAGTTTCTTAAGATCAGCGGGCGAATCTATTTTATCAAGAATGCTCAAAGGTAAACCTCATTTATCACGTTCGATAATGTATCTTGCAATCGCTGCAAGAGGATCAGAACGATTACCAAATGAATCAATATTTTTCAAGGCATTATTAACCAATTGTACCGCAAATTCCCTTGATTTTTCAATACCGATTACAGAAGGGTAGGTAGACTTGTTAAGATCGGCATCTTTGCGCGCTGCCTTGCCCATTACTTTTGGATCACCTTCCACATCAAGGATATCATCAGCTATCTGAAATGCGAGTCCAATATTACGTCCATATGATTTAAGCTGTTCGATCTGAGTCCGGCTGCCTCCACCTAAAACCGCACCGGAATAAACCGATGCTTCAATAAGCGCACCTGTTTTTGAAAAATGAAGAGTTTCGAGCTTATCGGAATCAAGTTTGCTGCCCTGAGATTCAATGTCCATCATCTGTCCCGCTATCATACCCCTAAAACCGGAAGCGATCGCAACAGATTTAATTACATCGAGTCTTTTGGACGCATTAATTTCTTCTTTGAAATGCCGATTGTTGTTTGAGGCAAGGATTTCAAAAGAGAGGGTAAGAAGAGCATCCCCTGCAAGTATAGCTGTTGCTTCATCAAAGGCAACATGACAGGTTGGCAGACCTCTTCGCAGTTCATCATTATCCATGGCGGGCAGATCATCATGGATGAGGGAATAGGTATGTATCATTTCAAGGGCACAGGCCGGATAAAGGACATTCTCTTCCGTTCCTCCTGCGGCTTCTGCTGCAGCAATGCATAATACAGGTCTAAGGCGCTTTCCGGAAGCCATTAATGAATGCCTCATTGCTGAAACAATTTTTTTTGAATTTGATTCCTGTGTCAGAATTTTATCCAGAATCTTGTTTATTTTCTGCTGTTTAGCGGAAAGATATGATTTTAAATCAAACATAGCTTTATTCATCTTCATAATTCATATTCATTTGGTATCGTCATCAATATCCTGGGGGTTCAAAAGCTTTTCCTGCACCTTCCCATCATTATCCTTCATTAAAATAGTCACTTTTTGTTCAATTTCATCAAGTTTATTATTACATGCTTTTGAAAGTTTGACGCCTTCCTCAAATTTTTTAAGCGCCTTTTCCAACGGCAGGTTGCCGGATTCAAGCTCATCAACAATTTGTTCCAGCTGTTTCATGGATTCTTCAAAGGTCTTTTTTGACATAAGCTGTTTTCCCTTCAACTCTTGACGTTATTTTTCCTTTTGCGAGTAATGTTTCAATGATTTGTCCTTTATTTATAACTTCAGGATCTTTTATTATTGTTTTTTCTGATAAGATCCTTGTGATACTGTATCCTCTCTCCAGAATCGCCTCTGGATTCATCGCATGCAAACGCCCTGAGATTTCTCGTATTTTAAATTTGTGTTTAACCATATTTAATTCATTTAATTTGAATAAGTTGTCAGACAATCTTCCAAGTAATGCATTATAGTTTTTAATCATCGCCATGGTATTGTTGGCATACAAATGCCTGATCAAGAATTCGCATTTTTCTTTATTTTTATGAAAATCACCGAGACATGCCCTGGCCATTCTTGAAACAAGGTCGTCTGTTTTTAATCGGTAGTCCTGAATCATTTTTTCAGGATCTTTCAAGCGCTGTGTTAAAGCTTTTAATTTGGAACGTAACGTCTCGGAATGCCGTGTAAAAGCGCTTAAAAGGCTTTTCTCAAGTCCGGCACACTGTTTTTTAAGAATAATTTTTTCAGGCACAATGAGTTCAGCTGCTGCGGAAGGCGTTGGTGCACGCATATCAGCAACAAAATCGGAAATAGTAAAATCCGTTTCATGTCCGACAGCAGATACAACAGGAATTTTTGATGCAAATATGGCTCTGGCAACAATTTCGGAATTAAATGCATGAAGATCTTCTAACGAGCCGCCGCCTCTGGCGAGAATAATAACATCTGAAATCATTCTGGAATTGATAAGGTCGAGGGCTTTGGATATTTCCTTCTCAGAATCTTTACCTTGAACTTTGACTGGAAGTATTTCAATATAACTATTTGAATACCTACGAGATACAATGTTTATGATATCATGAATCACTGCACCGGAAAGGGATGTAATAATACTTATTTTTGTTGGCAGGAATGGAATGCCGATTTTATGGACATCATCAAACAGACCCTCATAAGCGAGACGTTTTTTCAGCTGTTCAAATGCAATTTGAAGGGCACCGGTGCCTTTGGGCTCTATATGCTCGAAAATGATCTGATAGCTTCCTCTGGGTTCATAAACGCTTATCCTGCAAAGTCCTGTGATCTCCATGCCGTTTTCAGGCTGAAAAGACAGTTTTCTATTCTGCCCCTTGAACATGACGGCGCTGATTTGAGCCTTGCTGTCTTTTAAGGTAAAATAAAAATGTCCTGAACCGGGTGACGCGAAGTTTGTCACTTCACCGGTAATCCAGACAATCGGATAGTTTTCTTCCAATAGGTTTTTTAATTCTGATGTGAGGCCCGAAACCGTATAAACTGATTTTTTTATCGACATAAGCTTATGTGTAGCTTTAATATGCCATTCCGACAATATTTATACATTTATACAACGTCCGATAATATATATTATGTAAACTTTTCAATAAATCCTTTTGAAATCAGGGCTCGGCCTGGTCTCAATCTGGTCTTTCGCCCTCTTTTTTGCTTTTAAATTTTTCAAGCGTTTCTCGGATTGCAGGCACAATATAAACTTCTTCAAGTGACATTGCAGAGAGACAGGCGGCGAGAATTTCAACCTTTTTGTTTATACGTTTGTTTTTATCCATAACAAAAAGTTGTTTTTCCTTTACCCTGCAAAGACCGCTTTTCACCTTTAATCCGATATTCAACAGGTTTTTTTCAGACACGGTTATATTGAGCTTTTCCGCAAGTTCTTTAAGACCCTGATAAATCTGTTCGGTTTTCATTGTTTTCAGTCGCTGATTATTTTACTCAAATCCGGCATGGTTTCAGGTTTTCCACTTTCCATATAACGGCTTTCATTATTTCGAGCAGTAACATTCTCATAAACACCGTCATCACGCTTCACAAGTTTTGTAAAACCAAGATCCTTAAGTTCGCTGTTTGTTTTTGGCGTACTTATGCCCACCAGGGATATCAATCGTTTTACAGGCGCATTGCATTCAGGACATTTTTTAAATTGCTTGTCGTGAATCGACTGTTTGACTTCAAATCTCCTGCCAAGTTTACAAGTACTTTCAGTATGTTCGTATTCGTAATAAGGCATTTGGGATTGTTATAATGTTTTTTTAAAGAACCATCAAGAATTATTAATTGTGTTGTCTTTTCCTTGAAAATCTATATATCTGTGTTATATTCTTTATTAAAAAACGGAATTATTTTTTTAACATATATTTCAGGAGGAAAAAATGCAACAACAGTCAGTACCTTTAAAAACGACTCAAACAAATATTCTTGTTAACAGCTTTATCCGGAGCGTTTATAACTGGATGGCGGCTGGTTTGGCTATTACAGGTTTTGTCGCGTTTTATGTAGTAAACAATGAAACATTGCTTCAGCTGATTTTCGGCAATCAGCTCATATTTTTTGGACTCATTATCGGAGAACTCGCCCTTGTATTCACTATCAGTGCAAGGGTTAATAAAATGCAGGCTTCAACAGCGACTTCTCTATTTATTTTGTACGCTGCCCTTAACGGCGCAACGCTTTCTGCTGTTCTTATGATGTATACCATGACATCCATTGCTTCGACTTTTTTTATCTGCGCTGGAACCTTTGCAGTATGCAGTGTATACGGAATGGTTACAAAGCGTGACCTTACAGGCGTTGGCGGCTTTATGTTTATGGGACTTATCGGCATCATCATCGCCTCCATCGTAAACATTTTCATGCAAAGTTCTTTACTCAGCATGATGATCAGCTATATCGGCGTTATTATTTTTGTGGGTTTGACAGCATATGACACACAAAAGCTTAAAAATATGGCTCTTTCGCAGCCTGCGGGACTTGATGCGGGAACTATCAGAAAAGGCGCGATAATGGGCGCATTGACGCTTTATCTTGACTTTATTAATATGTTCCTGTTTTTACTTCATATACTGGGAGTTTCAAGAAAATAAACCTTTTTTTTGACAGGGTTTACAACATGTAAATCCTGTCAAAAAATTACCTAATTCTTATTTACGCGAGGTGTTTTCTTACCGCATCTGCAATCATTTTACAGTATTTTTTTGTTTCATCTTCAGAAGGGCCTTCAACCATAACACGGCAAATTGGCTGAGTGCCCGAATATCGGACAAGTACCCTCCCCTTTTTTTCAAGCGCAGATTCAGCTGTATTTATTGCATCCATTATTGCAGGAACTGTGTCTATTTCAGGTTTGGCTTTAACCTCAACATTTATTAATTTTTGGGGGAATATATCCATTATCTTTAAAAGCCGGGACAAAGGCTTTTGATCATCAACAACTGCTTCGAGCAATTTAAGCGCTGCAAGGATTCCGTCTCCTGTTGTGTGATGATCAAGAAAGATCATATGACCTGAATCTTCGCCGCCTAAAGCAACGCCTTCAGATTTCATCATTTCCATAACATACCTGTCACCGACTTTTGATGCAGCATGATGTATATCAAGCTTTTTTAATGCAGCGCCCAACCCCATGTTACTCATTACAGTGGTGACGATTTTATTATTTTTCAGCTTGTTTTGTTTTTTCAGGTGATTGGCGCAGACCGCAATAATCTGATCTCCGCTTGCTTTCATACCGTTTTCATCAACAGCAATTAGGCGGTCACCATCACCATCAAATGCAAGGCCGATATCAGCCCTTTTTTCAATTACTTTTCTTTTTAATGCGTCAGGATGTTCGGATCCGCAGTTTGCATTGATATTAACGCCATCAGGTTCGACAAACATGGATACAACATCGGCCCCTAGTTCTTTAAATATTTTTGGAGCTGTTTGAAACACGGCGCCATTTGCGCAATCAAGTATAATTTTTATTTTATTAAGAGAAAATCCGTTAGGAACTGAATGTTTAAGAAAAGTGATATATTTATCACACGGATTTTTAATTTTAAATATTTTGCCGGTTTTTTTTATTCCCTTGTTTAAATGTTTGTTTTGCTCTCCAAGAATAAGGTTTTCAATCTCGGTTTCATTTCTGTCAGAGAGCTTAAATCCATTCCCATCAAAAATCTTAATGCCATTATCAAAATAGGGATTATGTGAAGCGGATATAACGATTCCAGCAAACGCTTTTTCAACTAAAACCATATGCGCTATACCGGGTGTAGGTAAAACGCCTGTCAGATAAGCATCGACTCCCATAGAAGAGATTCCTGATACCAGTGCGTGCTCAAGCATTGGACCTGAAATTCTTGTATCCCGGCCGACAACTATTCCCTTTTTATTATTATCAGTCCTGTGTTTTTCCCTAAAAAAAAATGCTATTGCTTTTCCCGCTTTAACCGCCATTTCCGGTGTCATCGGATCTTCATTTGCTCTACCTCTAATGCCGTCTGTTCCGAACAGGTTTCCCATTTACTTACCTCTCCACCACTGTATCTCTTCTAAAATTTTATCGACAATGCTCTGAAGCCAAGCTGTTCCGGATTCTTTTTTATCATCAGGAATGCTTTTTATTGTTTTGATATAATCTTTATCTGAAGTATCGATATGGTATTCAAGGCTTTTGATGAAATTATCCATCAGCCTTTCATCTCCTATAGTGTTTTCCATTTCATAAAACCGTTTTTCAACTTCCGGCCATTTTTCACTGAGATCCGGTATTCGTTCTAAAAAATCTCTTAAACGTTTTATTCTCTCATGGATGCCGAGTGACAATGTCGCCTTCATGCCCTGAAGAAGCTCCAGTGGAAAACTATCTGTTATAAATAAGGATCTCACATTATCATACCATCTCATTAGTGCGATAAGGTTTGCAATATAAATGATATTATTAAGTAAAGGTCGTTTGATGATTTTATAACTGCCTGCTGAATAGGGAACATTGCCGGTTTTTTCCAAACCTCCGAAAATCAGGCGGCCCTCCCGCAGTTCATCTTTGCGGCATATGGTTCCCGCGGCTGTAACAGTGCCGAAAGTCAGTCTGCAAGGGCCCACGAGACCCCCCTGCCCTCCTAAAAAAACAGGTTTCCTGTTTAGCATTACCCCATGCGGCACATCACCGAGCAGGGAGGGAGTTGCTTTGTCCTGGTTGGGCGTATAGTTAAAATGAATAAATGAGCTTCCGACTTCACTGTGGTCCTTTTTTCCGGTTCCTCCTGACATAAGACAATCGCAGAAATTAATTAAACTGCCCAGAGTAACAAAAGGAAAAAGTATGGTCTGTTTAAGACCGACTGTATGTGCAATGCTCGCTTCTTCTTCTACAATTGTCCCCTCTCTAACTTGGGCGCCCGAGCCTGCACTCGCATTCTTTAAAAAAACCGCCTGTTGAAAAAATCCACCTTTTAGCTTTGCACCCGGACCAAGATAACAATTTGAAACAGTTACCGGATTTTCATAGCCAAGTTTGACATTGTCGAGAATAAGAGTAGATGATCCAAATATTTTACTGCCTGAATGTATAACCGTCCCTTTACCGGAAATTCTATCAAGAGATACGCTTTCCCCGATTTCAACTGAATCTGGATTGGGGATCTTTACGCCTTTATTAATGAGCTGTTCAACCTTGGATAAACTCTTTTGATTCATTGATTCCTCTTTAAATGTTATGAAAAACATATGATAATGATGTTACAATCAAATATGGAAACGATATCTTTTGTCAAGAATAAACAATCAAAAAAAATCGGCTTGACAGTATTAAAGAAACCAAGTAATTAGATAAAGATATAAGTAACTAGCGATACAATCAAAATTTAATTAAAGGCTTATAATCTTACCAGGGTGGATTTTATTATGATTAGCAAAATTTTAATTGTCGATGATTCTCCGGTTGCAAGAAAAATGCTTAAAAATTCTATTCCAAAAGACAAGGGGTATGAAATTTTTGAAGCAACAAACGGTCAGGAAGGTATTAATAAATATGAAGAACTAAAGCCGGACTTGGTGTTCATGGACTTGACAATGCCTGTTCTGGATGGATATAAGGCAACGGCCAAAATAATGGAACTTGATAAAGATGCTCTCATTATTGTTACAACTGCTGATATTCAGCCCAAATCCATTTCCAATGTAATGGAACTCGGCGCATTTACCTTACTGAAAAAGCCTGTCAAGGCCTCTTCAATTATTGATGCCATAGAAAAAGTGGAGTTGAAGCTTAAGCATTAATCCAGGAGAATAGACAATGAAGCCTACGGCCGGTGAAATCATTTCCCAAGACGATAGGGATATTTTACAGGAACTAATGAATATCGCTTTTGGTAATGCCACCGCCGATTTGGCTGAAGTTATTGATATATATGTAAAATTGAGTGTTCCAGACATTCAGATTGTCGAAATGAATGATTTGTCTGTCTGTCTTAAAGACGCCATTAACTCGGACAGTAAAAGTAGTATTGTTGAACAGAGATTTTGGGGGAGCTTTAAAGGGTCGGGTCTTCTCGTATTTCCGGGCGGATCCGGAATAGACCTTCTGGCTCTGCTCAATGAAAAAGAGACCGACAACTCGGATAACATACCGATGGATCTCATCGAAAAGGGCGGCCTTCTAGAAATTAGTAATATTCTTATCGGTGCATGTGTAGGAAAGTTTTCAGAACTGCTCGGTACTTTTGTGACCTATTCTCCTCCCCAGGTTTTTCATGGAAACAATCGTGAGTGCGAGTCGTTCATTAAAAATTTTGATCCTTCACAAACCGCTATTGTCATGAAAACCGTGTTTGATTTTCAGGATAAAAATATCAGCGGTTTTTTACTTATTCTAACAAATTACGAATCACTTGAATGGTTGCGTAAAGCGCTTAATGATTTTCTGGATTCCTACGAATGATTTTTTCCCAGATTTTTGATATGCTTGATGCCGGGATTGTAATTCTGGACAAAGACCTGCGTGTTTCTAAGTGGAACCGATGGATGTCCACTCACAGCGATATACCCTCCGAAAAAATCATTGGAGAACCATTGTTCAATTTTTATCCTGAACTGGACGAACCATGGTTTTTACGAAACTGCAAATCGGTTTTTACGTTCGGCAATTTTGCGTTCCTCTCCTATAAGCTTCATAATTACTGTTTCCCATTTAAATCTTATAATTCACTCAGTTATAATTTCGAACACATGCAGCAAAACTGCACGGTTGGCCCTTTGCGAAACGATGATAACAATATCGATTATATTTATATAACAGTTCAAGATGTTACAGAAGTCGCATCATATGAGCAAAAGCTTATTGAAATGAATACCCGGGACGGGCTTACGGATATATATAACAGAAGGTTTTTTGATATAAGGTTTGAAGAAGAGTTCGTAAGGCACAAGAGATACTCACGCCCCATGAGCATGATCATGCTCGACATAGATTTTTTTAAAAAGACCAATGATGCACATGGTCATCAGGCAGGCGACTTTATTTTAATCTCTCTTACAAAACTTATCACGGACCGGTTAAGAAAAACAGATATTTTTTGCCGGTATGGAGGAGAGGAATTTTGCTGTATCCTTCCTGAAACAACTATCGATTCCGCAAATTCACTTGCCGAAGAGCTTCTTAGCGCTGTATTTTCCCAAACTTTTGTTTTTAATGAAACAAACATTAACATCACCATAAGCCTGGGAGTTTCAGTTTTAGGCGATAATATCGATTCCGCAGAGACTCTCCTTAAAAAAGCTGATGATGCTTTATATCAGGCAAAACAAGGGGGAAGAAATCAAGTTGTTGTGGCGAGCAGCTAAGGTCTTACATTTCAAAAACTAGTATCTTATTCAATTCCCTGATTTTATCTCTGAGAAAAGCCGCCTTTTCAAAATCAAGTTCCTTTGCGGCCTGTCTCATCTCTTCTTTCATTTCTTCAATATGATCTTCCAGGTTTATTTCCGACCCATAATCTGCGATTTTTTCAGAAATCATATCGGTCATAGTATCAACTGATTTTTTAACAAGAAAAAAGCCCTCTGATATTTCCTTTTTTATTGTTTCAGGAATAATATTATACTCCTTATTGTACTTTTCCTGAACACTTCGTCGCCGATCTGTTTCTTCAATGGCTTGCTGCATCGATTTTGTAATCTTGTCTGCATACATTATTACAGTACCGTTTACATTACGGGCAGCTCTGCCGCAAATTTGTATCAGTGATCTTGCGGAGCGAAGAAATCCTTCCTTGTCCGCGTCCAGTATGGCAACGAGAGAGACCTCCGGTATATCTAATCCTTCGCGAAGCAAATTTATGCCAACCAGGACATCAAATGTTCCTATTCTTAGCTCTCTAATGATTTCCGTTCGTTCCATTGTCTTAATATCGGAATGCAGATAGCGAACTTTTATGCCAAGATCAGTGTAGTAATCGGTCAGGTCCTCAGCCATTCGCTTTGTCAAAGTCGTGACAAGCACCCGCTCATTTTTGTTTATCCTTAGTTGAATCTCTTCAAGCAGATTATCTACCTGATTTTCGCCTTTCCTCACTTTAATTTCAGGATCCAGAAGCCCCGTGGGTCTGGATATCTGTTCGGCAAGATTATGTTGAGCTTTTTCAATTTCATAATCCGCAGGTGTTGCCGATACATATATGACATTTTTAATACGAGAGGAAAACTCATTAAATTTTAAAGGCCGGTTATCAAGTGCTGAAGGAAGTCTGAAGCCGTATTCCACAAGCGTTTCTTTTCGTGAGCGATCTCCTTTGGACATTCCATTCAGCTGAGGAATAGCGATATGGCTTTCATCGATAAAAAGCAGAAAATCATCAGGAAAGTAATCGAGCAGAGTCGGCGGTGGTTCACCCTTTTTCCTCCCGGTCAAGTGCCTTGAGTAGTTTTCTATTCCGTTGCAGTAACCGAGTTCCTGTATCATTTCCAAATCAAAGTTGGTGCGTTCTTCTATCCGTTGCGTTTCAATAAATTTTTTTTCTTTTCTAAAATAATCAATCCTGTCCTTCAATTCGGCAATGATATTCTCTATCGCCTTTTTTCTGGTCTGTTTTAAAACAAGGTAGTGGCTTGCCGGAAATATTGTAATGCGACTCATACGGCTGATAATGTTTCCTCTTAAAGGATCGATTTCCGCGATACTTTCTATTACATCACCGAACATTTCTATTCTCACGGCCCTGTCTTCTTCATATGCGGGAATGATTTCAATCCGGTCACCCCTTACCCTGAAAACACCTCGATGGAAATCTACATCATTTCTGTCATACTGCATGTCTACCAACCTTGACAGAATATCTTTTCTGCTAATCTCCATATCTGTTTCAAGATCAAGTCTCAGCGCCAAGTAGTCTTCTGGTGCTCCCAGGCCGTATATGCAGGATACGCTTGCCACAACAATAACATCTGTTCTCGATAAAACCGACTTGGTTGCAGAATGGCGAAGTTTATCAATCATCTCGTTAATGGATGAATCTTTCTGAATATAGGTATCGCTTGATGGAAGGTATGCTTCAGGTTGGAAATAGTCATAATAGCTGACAAAATACTCGACGGCATTTTCAGGAAAAAGAGTTTTGAATTCATTGTACAGCTGTGCCACCAGCGTTTTGTTTGGCGCTATGATAAGGGTCGGTTTGTTAACTTTTTCTATGACATGCGCCATTGTGAAGGTTTTCCCTGATCCGGTCACACCCAGAAGAACCTGATCGGCGATATTGTCGAATATGCCTTGTGAGAGTTGTTTGATGGCTTCAGGCTGATCGCCTTTAGGGGATAAATCAGAGCGGATTTTAAAATTGCTCATTTGAACCGAACTTCCATTTTGTCCCATCAGGGCCGTCTTCAAGAATTATATTCATACGATCGAGCTCATCTCTTATCTGGTCAGCTCTAGAAAAATCTCTTGCTTTTCGGGCCTCAGTTCGTTCATGAATTTTTTCTTCTATCCATTGTTCATCAATAGCTTTTTGTTCAAGTCCGGCACTTTTTTTCTTTGTAAAATACTGCCCAGGATCAATGGTGAATAGACCCAATATATTTCCAACCTTTAGAATATCAGAGTGATATATCTTAAGCATATCAAGATCTATTTCATTAATATCACCATCAAGAAGTTTATTAATATGCCTGACTGCGTCAAATAGAACACCGATGCCCTGCGCGGTATTAAAATCATCATTCATTGCTTTCTGAAAACTGTCCCAGAGATTTCCGGGCTCATACTGTTTTTCATCCGCTTTTTGGAGACACTTATTTTTAATTCGTTTAAGAAGCGCATAAATTTTATCAAGGTTTGCGCTGGATTCACTCATTGATTTTTCTGCGAAATCTATGGGGCTCCGGTAATGATTTGAAAGAAGAAACAGCCGTATTGCCTCAGGATGAAATTTTTTAACCGTCTCCTTGATCATCATAAAATTTCCAAGAGATTTGGACATTTTTTCATGGTTGATATTTACAAAGCCGTTATGAATCCAGTATTTGGCAAAAGGTTTGTCAAAAGCACCTTCAGACTGGGCGATTTCGTTTTCATGATGAGGAAAAATTAAATCTTTTCCTCCACCGTGAATATCAAAGGTTTCTCCAATATACTTTGTACTCATCGCTGTACATTCAATGTGCCACCCGGGTCTTCCTTTTCCCCATGGGCTGTCCCATGACGGTTCCCCGGGTTTGGAAGGTTTCCAAAGGACAAAATCAAAGGGGCTATGCTTTCTGTCGTCAATATCTATTCTGGCCCCGGCTTCCATATCTTCAAGTTTTCGTCCTGAAAGCTTTCCATATCCATGAAAATCCGTTACTTCAAAAAATACATCGCCCTGAACCTCGTAGGCAAGTTTTTTTTCGATTAAAATGCTGATAACCCTGATAATTTCATCGATATGTTCGGTCGCCTTCGGCTCGTATGTGGGCCTTTCAACGTTAAGGAGATCCATATCTTCATGAAACTCTTTAATGTATTTTTCAGCTATTTCAGCAGAATCAACATTAAGCTCGTTTGCTCTTTTAATAATTTTATCATCAATATCTGTAAAATTTCTTATATATGAAACTTCAAAACCGATTGCCCTAAGATAGCGGCATATCACATCAAAAACGACAACCGATCTGGCATGGCCGATATGGCATGAGTCATATACGGTCGGGCCGCAGACATACATCCCCACCCTGCCCTTGTTTACGGGTTCAAATGCTTCTTTGGTTTTGGTTAGCGTATTGTATATGCGTAATGTCATTATTTGCCTTGTTTATTATTTTCAATAAGAACCACGCACATTGCACCAATCCCCTCACCTGTGCCTATATAGCCCAGCCCTTCAGTTGTGGTCGCTTTAATGTTGACCTGTTCCGGTTCAATGCCGGCTGTTTCGGCAATATTAGTACGCATAGATTCCTTATACGGCGTCAGTTTCGGTTTTTCGGCAAAAACAGTCGAGTCGATATTTACAATGGAAAAGCCTTTATCCAGTATCATTTCACATGTTCTTGAAAGCAGTTTTATGCTGGAAATATCTTTAAACTCAAGATTGTTGTCAGGAAAATGCTGCCCTATATCACCCAGGCCAGATGCTCCAAGGAGTCCGTCGCATATTGCGTGAATAAGGACATCGGCATCTGAATGGCCTAAGAGTCCCTTATTATCAAATGGTATGGTTTCACCACCCAGCACAAGCTTTCTCCCTTCAACCAGGCGATGAACATCGTATCCGATTCCTATTCTCATTCTGACTTCTTCTTATACCCACCCAGCAGATGAAGGTGAAGATGAAAAATGACTTGGCCACCGCCCTTTTCAACACTAAAAAGAAGGTTATATCCTGAAGAATCGATACCTTCTTTTTTTGCCATCTCCTTTGCCGTCATAACGAGGTCTGATACAATATTCCGGTCTTCTTCCGTCAGGTCGTTGATACTGCGAATATGCTTTTTGGGAACAATTAGCAGATGGACCGGTGCTTGAGGATTTATGTCTCTAAAGACTACAAGCGTGTCGTTTTCAAACAGAAATTTCGTATCCGTTTGCTTACCGGCGATTTTACAAAACAAGCAGTCGTTTTCCATATTAATATTCCCTTTCATTGATGAAATATATTTCGTACTTATTTAATTTTATTGTCAGGGTTTGTCAAGGCAGGGTTTCAGTTTAAATCTTGCCTTGATTTTCGTAACTTCATCGTATGATATCAATAAAAAGAAAGACAAAAAACAGATAAAGCATTAAAACAATCAATAGAAATATTTCTCATGTATAGAGACGCGATTAATCTCGTCTCTATGGGTGGATTTCATCATGGATAAGTTTAAAAACAAGTATCGCATACAATCAGCACGCCTTCAATCATGGGATTATGGACAAAATGGTGCATATTTTGTAACCATTTGTACGAAAAACAGGGAATGTTATTTCGGTGTAATAGAAAATGGAAATATGATAATTTCTAAAATCGGTCGCATTGCCTGTAAATATTGGGCTGAAATTCCCAATCATTTTCCGTTTGTTAAATTGGGTAAATTTGTCATTATGCCCAATCATGTTCATGGGATAATAACAATTGATAAATCGAATTATGACGGAAACGCCGTAGAGACGCAAAATTTTGCGTCTCTACAACAAAGGCAACAACCACACAACCATCCAAAAAATAAATTTGGTCCCCAATCGCAAAATTTGGCGTCCATTATCCGTGGATATAAAACCGGGGTCAAAAAATATTCCACAATGAATCATATTGAATTTACATGGCAATCACGATTCCATGATCATATTATTCGAAACGAAAAATCGTTTAACGAAGTAACAGAATACGTTAAAACCAATCCGCAAAAATGGAAAATCGATAAATTTTATAATGCTAAATGATTACTTTTTAATTCGAGAAAAATTGCCGGAGAAACCGCTGGTTAGCTCGTCGATATGTCAAGACAGGATGTCCAGAACATTGCCTTTGAGCTCGTTGTCCATTTCAATCGCCTTCAAGTTGGCTTCAAAGCTTCGTTGATAAAGAATCAATTTTGCAAATTCTTCTGCCAGGTCAACATTCGATTGCTCCAGGGCATTGGGCACAATTTTGCCAAGCCCGCCTGAACCGGGAGAACCGTTGATGACACTGCCGGCATTACGTGTTGAGGTGTATAAATTGTTGCCTGCTTGCGCCAAACCATCCTGGTTTTGAAATTTGGCCATGCCAACCTGATATAGATCAGTCACATTGCCGTTTGAATAGCTGCCGCTAATGATGCCGTCGGGACTGACCGACACAGAGTTCAAATCACCAGCACCATAACCGTCAGCAGAGGAGGATATAGTATGAGACGATGAAGAGTACTGAGTGGTGGATGGTTCCATTATTTCCCAGGCAGTGCCGTTAAAGCGAGCGCCAAAATCGATCTGTATCGCCATCTGTGTTGAGCCGCCTCCGGTAGTATCCGAAGCACCCTGGAAATCAGGTTGTACTGAAAAATGGCCTCCGGTGGCAACAACTGCAGAAGGATCTTGGGTTTCCCAGTTGCCGGCACCGTCATTGATGTCCATAGTCATATTCGACATATCACCACTTGCATTGAACTCGATCGTGCCCCTGGCCAAAAGGCCGAGATCGCGGCCTGCTGCATTGATCCGTTTGTCTTCCAAAGGATTGGTGGTTACTATATATTCCCATATTCCGTCCTGATCGGATTTATCGAAATAGATTGTAATATCGTGTTCCGCCCCGATTTGATCATGAATTTTTGTTGTGGCTTGAAATCCATAATTCAATTCAGAAATCGGCCGACTACCATTGTCGCCGTCCCATGCATCTGCAAGGGCATTCTGACCGACCACTCGGTTTGAGGCGTCTGCATCCAGATTGACGATATTTTTAATAACAGTTGTTTCCTGGGGTGAAGAGACGAACGATTGCATCGTTATATCTGTCAAAGACCCCACAGGCCTGCCGGAATTTGGATCAATCGCCCATCCCTGGACAACATATCCTTGAGAATTGGTTAGCCGACCCTGATTGTCAAACGTAAAATTCCCTTCCCTGGTATAATAGTCCTGGCCCTGGCTGTCTTTGACAATAAAAAATCCCTGGCCACCGATAGCCATGCCGGTGGACGACTGCACTGGTTCAAAAGAACCTTGCTGATATTGCTGAGATAATGTTTCAAGGGCTGATCCCTGTCCGATCTGGGCTGATCCTGATGAAGTGTTTACTGTAGAGGGTGGCAATGAAGAAGCGGTTGAACGACTTTTTTTAAAACCCTGGGTGCTGACATTGGCAATATTGTTTGAAACATTGCGTATCCGTTTGCCAATGTTGGCCAGCACCGAAAGAGCTGGTGAAATGCCTTGTACCATGACAAAACTCCATTTTTAATTTACATAAGCAACCTTTGCTATTATCGGCAGGCATTCAGAAAAACTTTAATTTTTTTCCTGAGTAACTCCCCATTTTCCTTTTATTGTTGGTGTATTAAGTGACACTTTAAGTTCTTTGAGGAATCTGTCTCTATCAATCTCCCTGGCACCAAAACGAATCATATGATCTGTTGTAACCTGACAATCTATAAGACTGATGGACAATGATTTCAGGAATTCAACAAGATATACAATTGCCACTTTGGAAGCATCTCTGACAAGAGTAAACATCGACTCTCCAAAAAAGCATCTGCCCAAAGACACCCCGTATAATCCCCCTGCAAGTTTTCCTTGATGCCAAACCTCTACCGAATGAGCAAATCCTGATTTGTGAAGCTCGCAGTATGCTTTTATCATTCCATCTATTATCCACGTTTCCTTTTTTTGCCTGGTACGCACCTCTGCACATGCATTGATCACTTCTTCAAAAGCAGTGTCCATGGTAATATTAAAAATATTTTTTTTAATTGTTTTCTTCAGACTTCCGGAAATTTTCAGTTCATCAGGATAAAGCACAAGGCGGGGATCAGGGGACCACCAGATTATCGGTTCATCATCTGAAAACCAGGGGAAAATACCATTGTGATATGCCAGCAGCAGTCGCTCCTTGCTTAAATCACCTCCCACCGCAAGCAAACCGTCTTTTCCGGCAAGCTCAGGCTGCGGGAAAGACAAATCGTCAGACAACAGGTAAATCGTCATGCATTTTTGCCGCTTCCTGAAACGGAGCTGTTTTTTGTAAAAGTGAAAACAAGTCCGTCGTTTTCAAGATCAATAAAGACACCGCCTCCCTTCTCCAGCTCACCGAATAAAATCTGATCAGACAACCGGTCTTTTATTTCGTTCTGAATCAATCTGCCAAGGGGACGTGCTCCATAGCGAGTATCATGCCCGTTCCGTGCAAGCCATGTTCTTGCCTCATTTGAGAGTTCGAGGGATATTTTTTTTATGGAAAGTTGAGTTTTCAATTCATCCATGAATTTGTCTACAACTTTTTCCATAATTTTTTGGTCTAAAGAGTTGAAGTTGATAATAGCATCCAGTCTGTTTCTAAATTCCGGTGTAAAAAACTTTTCAATGGCTTTTTTACCCTTGCTTTCAGAATCATTTGTTCCTCCCCCTCCAAACCCGATTGTTGGGCTGCTCATTTCACGCGATCCGGCATTTGATGTCATAATAACAATTACGTTTCTGAAATCTGCTTTTTTACCGTTATTATCGGTTAGGGTTGCATGGTCCATGACCTGCAAAAGGATGTTGAAAAGATCGATATTAGCCTTTTCGATTTCATCCAGTAACAGCACACTGTATGGATGTTTTCGAATACCGTCGGTAAGCAGTCCACCCTGCTCAAAACCGACATAGCCTGGTGGAGCGCCGATTAATCGAGCCACAGCGTGCTTTTCCATGTATTCGCTCATATCAAAACGCAAGAACTCGACGCCAAGAACCGCAGCAATCTGTTTTGAGACTTCAGTTTTGCCGACACCTGTGGGACCGCTAAAAAGAAAAGAACCAACAGGCTGGTCAATGTTCCCTAATCCTGCTCTTGAACGTTTAATTGACGTCACAAGCGATTTGATCGCCTCATCCTGCCCATACACAACCTTATTTAACTGATCTTCAAGTATTTCCAGTTTTGATCTGTCATTTGTTGAAACACTTCTGGATGGAATTTTTGCCATCTTTGCAATAATTTTTTCAATATCGGTTCCATGAACTTTCTTTCTTCTCGAAGAACCGGAAAGCCTTACAAAGGCGCCTGCCTCGTCGATTACATCAATCGCCTTGTCAGGCAGATATCTATCATTAAGGAATTTTGCCGAAAGTTCTACCGCAGCCTTGAGTGCTTTTTCAGTATAGGTAATTTCATGATATTCTTCATAATATGATTTCAAACCCTTTAGGATTTTCACTGTCTGTGAGATGTCCGGTTCAGAAATTTCGATCTTTTCAAACCTCCGGGATAAAGCACGATCTTTCTCGAAATGATTTTTATACTCTTCATATGTACTTGAGCCGATACAGCGCAAATCGCCGCCTGCCAGGACAGGCTTCAGTATATTTGATGCATCCATTGAGCCGCTGCTGGTCGCGCCTGCACCAACAATTGTATGGATTTCATCGATAAAAAGAATCACTCGTTTCTTTTTTTCCAGTAAAGAAAGAATTCTTTTCAGCCGCTGCTCAAAATCCCCACGAAACTTGGTGCCCGCCAGAAGTGTTCCTAAATCCAGAGCATATATGCGAAAATTTTTTAAAGGATCCGGCACTTCTCCCCTGGCTATTGCCTGAGCAAGCCCTTCAGCCATTGCAGTCTTTCCGACGCCTGGTTCGCCCACAAATACGGGATTATGTTTACGCCTCCTGCACAGTACTTGAATGGTTCTCTCAAGTTCAATCTCACGGCCTATCAGGGGGTCTAGTTCACCCTTCTCCGCTTTTTTTACCAGATCAACAGTGAAAATCTCTAAAGCATCGGGTTTTTTCTTTTTCTCTTCTTTCTCTGTCTTTTCAGTTTCCTCGATCCGGGCTTCACTGAAAGGTTCATCAGAAATGTTGTGAGAAATGTAGTTCAAAACGTCAAGCCTAGTAACCCCTTCTGTTTTTAGGAAATAAACGGCATGAGAGTCTTTTTCCATAAATATTGAAGCGATAATGTCACCCAAAGAAACTTCCTGCTTTTCTGCTGATCTAACCTGATTTACGGCCCTTTGAATTACCCTTTGAAAGCCAACGGTCTGCTGCAGGATGTAATCACCTTCGATTGAAACACTCTCCATTTTTTCCAACAGAAATGTATCGAGCTTTTCTTTTAGTTTTTCAACATTTCCACCGCAGTTCTCAATAATATCTATACCGTCATTATCATGAACTATTGCAAATAGGACGTGTTCCAGACATACATATTCATGTCGTCTTTTTTTGGCTTCTCTTACAGCAAATCCTAAAGTGGCGCTCAATTCCTTGCTGATCATATCATCACTCCTTTTCCATGGAACTTTTTAAAGGAAAGCCATGTTCCTCGGCCAGCAAATGTACCGAATCGACTTTTGTCTCTGCCAGTTCATAGGAATAAGTACCGCAAACCCCGATTCCCAGTTTGTGGACATTAAGCATTATCTGGGTAGCGCTTTCCGGTGTTTTTCTGAATATGGTGATCAGAACCTCTACAACAAATTCCATGGTCGTATAATTATCATTGTGCAAAAGAACTTTGTACATGGGAGGTTCTTTAATAGTTACATGCGTTTTTACAGATGCGTCATTTTCTGTTTTAGAATTATGAAAGCTCATGAACAACCTGCATTCCGGCAATACGGACTGTCGATGGAAATAACTGGAATCAGTCAGATTAAACGCTGAAATGGCTTCCGGTATATATATTTCTCAAATTTAAACTGTCTTGACATAAATTGTAAGGTTTGAATGAAAAAAAATCAAGATGGAATTCTAAATATTATCATCTTCCACAACATTTTTTATACTTTTTTCCACTACCGCATGGGCATGGTGAATTCCGACCTATTTTATCACCTTCTCTTTTAGCCGGTTTTTTTTTATCACCGCTATCACCGTGTGAAAAGACAAGGTTCTGATCTTCAGGTTTGTTCATTTCATCCATTTTTTCAGGTGTCATGATCTGAATTCTAAAAAGAATGTTCAGCGTCTCTTCTTTAATTCTTGAAATCATGTCCTGAAACATTTGAAATCCTTCTCTTTTATATACAATAAGAGGGTTTTCCTGCGCATAACCCCTGAGGCCTATGCCTTCTTTTAAATGATCCATGGACAGGAGGTGATCTTTCCACAGGTTGTCAACTGTTTGAAGCATGACAAAACGCTCTATCCTTCTCATTTCTTCTTGACCGAGGTGACTTTCCTTTTCATTATAAGCCGATAAGCCGACATCAATGATGAATTGAGCAAGGCCTTCAGAATTCAGTCCGTCAAGAGTGTCGCTGTCAAAGTCGAGATGTAGATTAAACTGTTTAAACACAGCATCTCGTATTCCTGAAAGATTCCATTCCTCTGCAAGCATTTTATCGTTTGCAAATGAATACGCGATACCTTCTGACAATTCACCGATTATATCTTCGATTACAGGTTTTAAATCATTGCCTCTTAACGCTTCCCTGCGCTGCTCATATATGACTTCACGCTGCTGATTCATGACATCATCATATTCAAGCAGTTGTTTTCTTATATCAAAATTGTGGCCTTCCACCTTTCTTTGGGCATTTTCGATGGCCTTGCTGATCATGTTGTGCTGGATGGGTTCGCCTTCTTCCATTCCCAGCTTTTCCATAATACCTGTGATACGTTCACCGCCAAAAATTCTTAAAAGATCATCTTCCAGCGAGAGGTAGAAACGCGAAGAACCCGGGTCGCCCTGCCTTCCAGCGCGACCTCTCAACTGATTATCGATTCGTCTACTTTCATGCCTTTCGGTTCCAAGTATATGAAGTCCTCCAAGCTCGACAACTCCTTCACCAAGCACGATGTCGGTTCCACGTCCCGCCATATTGGTTGAAATAGTGATCGATCCTTTTTGTCCGGCCATGGAAACGATCTCCGCTTCCTTGCCGTGGTTTTTAGCATTTAAAACTTCATGTTTGACACCTCTTTTTTTTAGCTTTTTGCTAAAATCTTCGGATACATCTATTGAGATGGTACCAACCAGAACAGGCTGGCCCTTTTTATGCAGTTCCACTATTTCATTCAGGGCTGCATCGTATTTTTCTATTCTTGTTTTATAGATGACATCGGGAAAATCTTTTCTGACCATCTGTTCGTTTGTTGGGACAGCTAGCACATCAAGCTCATATATCTTTTTAAATTCCGGCGCTTCTGTGTCCGCGGTACCGGTCATGCCGGATAATTTGTCATACATTCTGAAAAAATTCTGAAAGGTGATGGTGGCAAGCGTCTGGTTTTCATTTTCTATTTTTACATTTTCCCTGGCTTCTAAGGCTTGGTGCAAGCCTTCGCTATAGCGCCTTCCCGGCATCAAACGTCCTGTAAACTCGTCGACAATTATCACCTCGCCATTTTTTACAATATAATCTACATCCCGCTTAAACAATGTATGGGCTCTTAATGCCTGGTTTACATGATGCAGAAGTTCGATATGTTTCGGATCATAGATGTTGTCTATTTTCAGTTTATTCTCAGCTTTTGCAACACCCGATTCCGTTAAAACAGCTGTTTTTGCTTTTTCATCAATTGTATAATCCGCATCCAGTTGAAGCCCGGGTATGATACCGTCAACCTGACTGTAAAGGCTTGTCGATTTTTCAGCCGGACCTGAAATAATTAAAGGTGTACGGGCCTCATCTATCAATATGCTGTCAACTTCATCGACGATCGCAAAATCAAGCTCGCCCTGCACAATCGACTCTTTTTCGAACTTCATATTATCCCTGAGATAATCAAATCCGAATTCATTGTTGGTCCCATAAATTATATCTGCACTGTAGGCTCTTTTTCTTTCATTATCATCCATCCCATGCAGTATATTCCCGACCTCGAGTCCGAGAAACTTGAATATTTTCCCCATCCAATCTGCGTCTCTTCGCGCCAGGTAGTCGTTTACTGTAATAATATGAACACTTTTTCCGTTGGGTAGTGCGTTTAGATAGGCCGGGAGGGTTGCGACGAGTGTTTTTCCTTCACCTGTTTTCATTTCAGCTATTTTGCCGTTATGAAGAGCGATGCCACCAATTAGCTGAACATCAAAATGTCGCATTTCCAGAACCCGGAAAGAGACTTCCCTGACAACAGCAAAGGCATCCGGAAGAATGTCATCAAGAGATTCACCGTTATCAATACGTTCCCTTAATATTGTGGTTTGCCCTTGAAGCTCCGCGTCGCTTAAAGATTTTACGGTATTTTCTTTGAGATTTATTTCTTCTACAATCGGCCAGTATGCTTTTAGAACACGGTCGTTTTTACTGCCGAATATTTTGGTTAACAGGTTAAAAAACATATATGTATCGT
>CAZTYY010000028.1:0-23631 GCA_964617785.1 uncultured Desulfobacterales bacterium
CACATCTTTACTGTTCCAAATTTCTACATCTGGAGCTTCATCATCATCACCAATATTTTTAAGGTCTTTTTTTGAAGTTCCGAGTGAATCTTTAGCAATTGTATCTGTCTTTTTTTCTACATCAGACATGGAGCTTCGCGTGGTTGCCCACGAGTTTGCCCATGTAATTATAGAGCACTATTTTCAACTTTCTCCTCCCAAAAAAATTCATGAACTGCTATCCAGGTACGCGGAAAAACATATTTCAGATTAATTTTTTACTACCCTTAATGTTTCAACAATACCTGAAGAATGCCTAACTTTTCTTTTCACTTATAGTACAATCACAATATCTGACAAGGTCTTATCTCCCAAAAAGTCTTTACACTTGGTGAATACTTTATTATTATATTCCTGCTTTACATAAGAAGATACGCGGAGAAAATGCTATGACAACTTTCAACAATAATCCTAAACAATTTTCAGCAGCAATGGTCAATATTACAAACAAATGTACTCTGAGCTGCAAACACTGCTTTGTCTTTCGGGAAGCCAACCCCACTTCCATAAAAAATGAGATGGACACGGAAACCATGCTGAAAAAACTCTCTTTTCTTCAAAAAAAGCATGGCATTGAAACCATGCTCTGGATGGGGGGCGAGCCCCTTCTAAGGCCGGATGTGCTGAAAAAAGGCATTAAAATTTTTGCCAAAAACCATATTACCACCAACGGAACCATCGATCTTATTGACTTTCCCGACTGCATTTACGTCGTCTCTCTTGACGGCCCTCCGCAATACAATGACGCCATCCGCGGTAAAGGTACATATGAAAAAGTGTTGAGTACGATTAAGAAGGTCCCCGAGAAATTCGGGTCGCAGGTCATGTGCCAATGCGTGGTAACAAAAGAAAATGAAAACATGCTTGAAGATCTGGTCAAGCTTCTCAGGCCCACCCGGTTTGAAGGGATGACCTTTTCTTTTTACGTCCCTCCGGCAAATGACAATTCGAAATTAACCTGGCATACAACAAAAAGAAGAGATCCGGCTGTTTTGGAAGTGTTAAGATTAAAAGAATTATACCCGGATTTTATCTGGAACAGCAAAAGAACTCTGGAGCTTATCCTTTCTGAAAATTGCCGTGCGGTTACTGATAACTGTCCGTCCAAACAACATGTTCTTCCCCTTTATCTTGATGGGGAGAACTTTATAACTCCTTTCTGTTGTTACGGGAACGATGTAGACTGCGACCTGTGCGGGGCATGGGTAGTCTTTTATATTGCTGGCCTGCTTGAAAAAACAGGTGTTGAGAGTTATCGTGATAAAAGCGGTTCTTGATTTTTTACGAAGCCATCATCGTTTCATATTGATAACTTCTCCCAGCATAGCATCAACGGTGGTCACAATTTTGGAGTTTGCCTGGAATCCTCTCTGGGTTGTAATCATCTTTACGAACTCATTTGCTATATCGACGTTCGACTGTTCAAGAGAATTCGGAGAGATGCTGCCGAGTCCGTTTGTGCCCGGCCTGTTTGTGATCGCGGTTCCGGAATCCCTTGTTTCACGATAAAGCCCGCCACCCTCCTTGCTCAATCCGTATACGTTGAGAAACCGGGCAAGGGCTACGCGGTAAAGTGGTATAAGCTGACCGTTTGAGTAGATTCCGGTCATAACACCGTCTACATCAACATCTACTCCCTGGAGATCTCCTGCACCATACCCGTCGGCAGATTGAAATGTAGTGGTGGATGAGCGTGCATATTGAGTCGTGGTCATAGTATTGTTCAGGAACTGTCCTGTGCCGTCGTCTCTGGAACCTATATCGAATTCAACATCCATTTCAGTTACACCGTTGTCACCGCCAAGAAAGTCGGCCATGTACTCAAAATAACCGTTGGAGTTGGTCTCGAGCTCAGTCCACGCTGTTGTGCCGTCGACATTAAAGTTTATCGAGCTGTCCCGGGCAGTGGCGCCTGTGGGCAAAGGTGTTTCAAAACTAAACGTTATATCATCAGTGCCGTCATTGTTTATATCGATTAACGCCTCGTCTCTGTCTCCTGTAACTATTGCAGTAGGATATTCTGTGGGTGGAACCCTCGGGTCAATGTCAAACTCGAAAGTGCCGTTATCGGTCAGGGCCGCAGAAAACGCGAAATCAACATCATTTGCGTTGTCACCGTTTAAGTCCATGTATACCCTGCTTGCAGTTGACAAGGTTGAATCGATGCTTGCGTTCGGATATTCAAAAGGTGGAACATGTGTGTCAAGATCAAACCCGATAATACCGTCAGCGGACAGTGTCGACAGGAAGGTATATGTTATATCCGCGTTTCCGTTTCCGGTCATGTCCAGACTTAATAGATTCGGGCCTGATGTGGACATAATGGACGCCGATGAATACTCTGCAGGAGGATCCCCGGACGCGTCAACAGCAAAATTAATAGTCCCGTCCAAGGTAAGAGGAGTGGTAAATGTAAAGGTTATCTCCGCAGTTCCGTCAGCATCAAGATCAAAAGATACTTCATTATCGCTGTTTGTAACCCATGCAACTGCACCATAATCTGCAGTTGCAGGTGTATTGGCTCCCCATGTCCAGAGGCCGGTCGCATCTGTGTATATAAGGTTGTAATCGGCGGTTGAATCGACGATGCTGCCGCCGCCGGACAGTGCGGATTCTATGTTCATGGTTGTATTGGATGCAGAAATGCCCCCTCCGTAGCTGGTAACCGACATGGTCGGCATGACCCATGACCACTGGCCGTCGGCATCCACACTGAATTGAAGCCTGTCTAGGTTGGACGCGACGGTCAGGTTTCCTGCAAAATCAAAAGTGATGTCCGTTCCGTCTCCGGTCAGGTCAATTGCCAACTGATTGGTAACTGTATTCCATGAAGGCGTCTGGCGGTTAGGATAATCGACGTTCGGGTCGCCCCCTGCCACCCAGGCCCAGGCAGTAGCAGAATTAGCATCATTGGCAAAAGTGTACTCCAGAATATATGGAACACTCGAATCATAAATCAGGTTGTCTTCCTGAAGCTCGGTCATGGTTGTTGTTAACGCTGTAATTTCAGCGGCACCACTGAATGCCAGGCTTGTTACTCCTACGATATTATCCCAGGCTAAACTGTTGCCTGTTGAATGTTGAGTAAGAACGGTGGAATTGCTGATGGTTGTGGTAGTGCTTGCCTGGTTGATACCACCGGAATATATCTCATTTGAAAGTTCCCTGGCATATGGTGAAACAAAGTTCCATGCACTTGCGGTACTGTCCCACCAGGCAGAAATATCCTGTGAATAACTTGTCATTACGGAAGCGTTTGAAACAGTTTCCGTGACTGTCACAGCAGGGGTTAAAGCGGTTACATCTGTATTCATTATATTCTGGAGCTGCGGCATGCTCCAGTACCATGTCTGAGCGCTTGCGTCCCAGTTTATCTGCAAGCCGGTTGAATCTGTCGTCAGAACTTCAGGGTGGTTGATTCCGAGTGAAGTGTTGTCGTTTGCCGTGTCAGCAGAATATACCAGATTTGTTATATTCTGGACATGAATATCGGTTGGACTGATTATGTCAAAGTTTATTGAGTCTAACGCCTGAGCAGGCAAGGAAAGCGTAATAGTTAAATCCGTTGTCCTGTCTGTATCGCCGTCAAGATTCAGCCGTATAGTGTTCGCATCACTGCTAATAATGGAGGCATTCGGATAATTTGACGGAAGATCGGCTGATGTAATGACACCTGAAGGTGCCGCAGTATCTTCGAAATTCCATGAAGATCCGTCGAATTCAAGGCTGAAATTGTATCCGTCCTGGGTCAGAGCATCATAATTGCTAACTGAAAAAATCGGGTCAGTCCCTGAAAGCGAGCCGCCTGTATCCACATTTCCTATTCTTCCTGTAAACTCCTCCATTGTAAAGCCGGATACATTTCCACTGCTGTCTGAAAAGGTTATGGTTCCCCTGGCCAGCAAACCTACTGCCGTTGTTTCTTGAACCAGATTTCTTTTGTCCTCGTCCGGATTGCAGCATATCATGTATTCCCACACTGAACCTGATTTTTTATCATAATATATTGTAATGTCATGTGTGCTTCCAAGCGAATCATATATTTTTACAACAGACTGATAATGATAATTAGAAGCGGCTATTGGTGATGTATTTGATGAATCCCATGCATTTGTAAGCACCGTTGTTTGGCTGAGGGAATCAGAATCCAGATTGGTAATTACGGTCATATGCTCGCTTACATCCGGGGGGGAGGTAAATGAAGTCAGCATTATATCCGTCACCGCACCGACATCCTCACTGTTTTCATCAAGCGCCCAGCCCTGTACAACATATCCTTCCGGATTTATGAGAACGCCGTCCTTGGAAAACCTGAAATTGCCTGCCCTGGAATAGAATTCACTTTCGCTGTCCGCTTCCCGAAGAACAAAGAACCCTTCGCCTCCAATGGCAAGATCAGTCGCGTTTCCTGTCGATTCAAATGATCCCTGCTGATGCACTGATGAAACATCCGCGAGTGCCATTCCACGTCCCACCTGCGCGCTTCCTGACTGGGTAGCAATAGCCTGGCTCAGGAGATCCTGAAAAATATAGTTGCTGCCCTTAAAGGCAGTAGTGTTGATGTTGGCAATATTGTCGCCGATAATCTGCATGGCGTTTCCAAGGTTTGTCATACCGCTGATACCCGAGTATAGCGAACTGGTTAAAGACATTTCTGTTTCCTCCTTTTATTCTATGTGCATTACGCGGTTATGCACTTAATAATCATTCCTCTTCAGCATCGCTCCCTGAGTCATCTTCAGGCGGCATCCATACCCTTGTCACCGTATTGGGGTCCAGCAGTCTGTCATCCACCTCGAGATACTGTCTTCCATCTTTAGCGATAACACCGTTGACCAAACCTTCTATGGCTGTTGAAGAAGAAACCAGCCCGCCCAGCTCATTGACAGCGACTACTTCATATGTGTATGTTCCGTCTAAAACCTCTCTGCCTGAGTTGTCTTTTCCGTCCCAGTTAACCTGATATGTTCCCTGTCCCTTTTGTCCCTCGAAAATGCTCCGTATTTCAAACCCCTCACTGTTATATACGGCAATCATAACTTCTGCATCGTCTTCAACTGTATAGGAACCTCCGGAGACATTTCCATTCTTCATTATGAGTGTGTTCGCTTCACCCTGCACATTCTTTCCTATAAAATCGATAAGATTCTCGTCATTTTTTGCGTTCAGGGCATTAAGGATCGCCTCAAGAGAATCGTTGGTAGTAAACTGCTGTTCAAGAGTGGAAAACTGAGCCAGTTGAGCTGTAAAATCGGTTCCTTCCATCGGGTTTAACGGGTCCTGGTGCCGAAGCTGGGCTACCAGCATTGTAAGAAAAGCCTCCCGGCCAAGCGGGTCTTTTTTTTCTTCCACTTTTTTTTCATGGCCCGTAAATAAAGAGTCGATGCCTTGATAATTGGATGATAATGCATTTACTGTCATTTTTCTTCCTTTCGGATATAATCATTTGTCATCATGCGACAAGATCGAGAAGTCTTCCCTGCCTTCTCGAACCATATAAATTCATTTCTCCTGAAATCGAATCCAGCCCAGGAACTTCTCCTGAAATATTAAAATGGTGGTTTTTGTCCTTGTTTGACTTTCGGAAATCATGCTTTGTATTGCTCATTGACTGTTCAAAATTAAAGGCAAGCTGTACTTCCACCTTTTCGAGACGTATCCCCTGATCAAAAAGAATTGATTTCAATTCTGAGGAATTGGCAATAAGCATTTCACGTGTTGCATGGTGCTCGGTAACTATGTTTATTTTCAAACTGTCATTTACACTTTGAAGAGTTATCTGAAGTCTTCCTAAATGTGGTGGCTTAAGCTGCAGTCTTATTTCTCCATTTCCATTTTCTACAGACCTGACAATCTGCCTGCTGACCTGATTGAGCATATAAGAAGGAAGTGATTTTGAAGCGGACTGAGTTCCTGTGGAAGTGGAAGACAGGTGTTTAGCTTCTAATGACTCTCCATTTAATCCGCTCCAAGAAGCTTCATTCTTTGACTGCGATAGATTCGTACTTGTTATTTTTTTTCCTGTCGGTGTGAAATCTTTCTGCAATATTTTTGTGTTATTCGCCTTTCCGATATTTTCAGACAGATTTTTCAAATCATTATATCCTGCGGATACATTAACGCTGATTTCAGATTTATTACTTAAAAATTCCGTTGTTTTTATATCCTTATGGTTATCTGCTGACTGGATTTTAGCGGCCGGATCAAATCTTGCAATTTTTCTTATTTTATCAAAAAACATCTTATCGGAATTTTTATCTTCATCAAATTTAACCAGCCCTACAAATTTTTTTGCTTCTTGGAGTAGAATTCTATCGGATGAATGCCTGCCCTGTCTCTTTGACACCATTTCTTCCAGCTTGGCACTGAACTTTTCGAGAGTAATTCTGCCATCGTTTTCCTCTCCATCCATAAGTTCGATTGAAGTCATCATCTCCCTTATTTTCTGTACATTTTCCGGCATACTTATAATGCGTTCATCTGTATAACCTTTGCTTTCCAGTTCGCTCATCAGGCATTTCAGGTCTATGCCTATGCCTTCAATTTTTGAATTGGATAGTATTTCTTCAATTGTATCGTTATCCATACCGAACATTTTAAAAATAGACTCAAGAAACGGGAGAACAGATATATCCGTCATTACGTCACTGTTGTTTTCCACTTTGTTCAAATCATCAAGAAGGGCCATCAAATCAGACACTTTTAACTGTCTTTCGATGCTAATATTATGAATCACCTCTTCGACATTATTTGTGTCAAAACCACTGCCGACAAGGAGTTTATAAAGTGATTTGAGTGCCTTGTCGTCCAATACAATCTTGCTGGAATTACCGTCGATGGAAAGAAGAATTTTTTTCAGTTGTTCAATAATGTTTTTACCTTCAGGCGATTTTAAATTCAGATTTATTTGATCTGCTTTTAAGCTGCTTTTTCCTGAAATATTTTTCATGACATTTGAAAAAGCATTATCCGGATTTAAAGCATCACCGCTTTTGTTTGCTGATTTAATAAAACCTTTAAGAAAGATTTCCGGCTGTATGTTATAGCATTTTGTCATGATGTTTCTTACGGCCTGTTAGGGTAAAATAATTGTACACATGCTCATGAACACACTTCAGCAATGATTGTGCCAAGAAATCCTGTAATATTTTTTGTCAATATATTAAAAGGTTGTCAGAAGTGATATGCAAAAAGGGAGGGTTTGAGTGGACATAAAAAGAATATATTACCAAATAGAATTACAAAATCGGAAATTATTTCCTATTATTTTTTCTTATTCTTATTATTATTTGGGGCAATCAATGCTTCACTTATTTCTGCTGCCCGATTTTTGCTCATATAGGATAAAATTTTTCCGGCCTGTTCTCCTTTCATCTGTAAAAAAATCTGTTTTGCAACTTCAATATTCAATTTTTCAATCACCTGGCCTGCATCCTTAGGTTTCATACTTGAAAAGACCTTAACAAGCTGTTTTATTTTCCTTCCCTGCTCTTCTTCCTTTCTTTTCTTTTCTTCAGATTCTCTGGTTTCTGTTGAGGTAGGCTTTTTTTCCGCCTGCTCCTGAAGCTTTTCGAGTTTTCCGAGTTTTTTTTCGATTTCCTGTTTTAATTTTTCAAGAAGACGCATCTTCTCCTCTATGCGCTTTTCATCTTTTTTCATTTCAATTCTTTTATTTTCCATCCCTTCAAGAGCTTCCTTGATTTTTTTAGTTTTTTTCACCTCTTGTGACTCTTCGGGCGGCTTTTCCTCTTTATTCTCAACCTTATTCGCTTCTTTTGATTCCTCTGGGTCACTATCCTTAGCAAACGCTTGTTGATATCCAAAAAATGCATCAAAAATTGCCGTGCTTTCTGAAAAGAAATAGCATGTAGCGGCAATTTTTATTAAAATAAGGCATATAAGAATAAGTTTGAATTTTATGCGACTGCCCGGCATTATTTATTGATATCCCTTGCTTTTCTGATAATAATCGTATCGTCTGCTTCTTTTTGCTCTATTTTCAAAAGATTTTCATAATACTCTGTTTTTTTGCGTTTTTCCAGGTTCACAAGTATTTTTTTTGCAATAGATTTTAGTTTCAACTCTTGCTGTTTCTTTAAAAGAACCTTTACAAGCTGCTTGTACCTGTTTATTTCGCCATCAAGAATATTTTCCATTCCATTCAAATATGACCGGTATATCAAATAGTTTTCTGCAGTCATTCCTCCCAACATTTTTTGTTCGAGCTCCATGGCATTTTGATGATAGTCGGTTTTCAACATATCAATGTTGTTATTACATGCCGTTACCTCAGATAATGCCTTTGCTGTCTCCTGCTGGGCCATGCTCTCAAGATGTTTTCTATATTTAAGAATCGGGTCAAGGCGATAGCGAAAACGCTTCATGACATTATGTTCTGCAATTGATTTAAGCCATCCTGGTAAGGCACTTTTCGTTGAATTTCCTGCTTTAGAAATGCGGTTATTTTGGGCATGATTGCTTTTGCGTAGTCGATCCCTGGATCCGATCCATTGATATAGGCGCCTATTGAGATCATATCTTCAGCATCTTTGTATCGGGCTATTGCATCGATGGCTTTGTTACGGATTTCAAGGTGCTCTTTGCTGACCACATCAGGTAAAACCCGGCTTATGCTTTCAAGAACATCGACTGCTGGAAAAAGACCCCTGTTGGCCATGTTTCGCGAAAGGACGATATGTCCGTCGACTATGGATCGTACCGTATCACCGACAGGGTCATTTAAATCATCTCCTTCAACAAGTACGGAATAAATACCGGTAATACTGCCTTTATTTTCAAAGCTGCCGGCACGTTCAAGCAATACGGGAATCTTGGCAAAAAACGACGGTGTATATCCCCTGCTAGTGGGGGGCTCACCAGCAGCCAAACCGACATCCCTTGATGACATTGCAAAACGGGTAATTGAATCAATTATTAAAAGGACGTTTTGTCCCTGGTCTCTGAAAAATTCAGCAAGAGTGGTGGCAAGATATGCACCCCGCATTCTGACAAGAGGCGGAGCATCTGATGTAGCGGCGACAACAATCGCTTTTTTTAAACCTTCACTGCCAAGAGTTTCTTCCACAAATTCTTTTACTTCACGCCCCCGTTCACCGATAAGACCGATAACAGTGATATCAGCTGAAGTATGGCGGGTCATCATGCCGATTAAAATACTTTTTCCTACACCGGACCCCGACATCACGGCTATTCTCTGTCCCTGGCCTAAGGTTGTCATGGTGTTCACTGATGCAATACCGACATCCATTAATTTTCTAATGGGCCTTCTCTGCATCGGATTTGTCGGAACACCGTAGAGAGGATAATAACTGTTTTCCTTGATAGGACCCAAGCTATCAATGGGCTCACCCATTCCGTCAACTACTCTTCCGATAAATTCGTTTCCTACTTTTACTTTTGGGTTGTTGTCAATAAATACAATACGGCCATCGGGCCGAATGCCCCTAGTATCACCATAAGGCATCAGTATAACCCGGTTATCATGAAAACCAACGACTTCTGCCATGATATCGTTGTTTTGATCATTTTCAATACGGCATATGCTGCCGATACTCATTCCAAGGCCGTGTCCTTCAGCAATCAGACCTGTCACTTTGACAACTTTACCTTCAAGCCTGGAGCAGATGCAGTTATCCACTGCATCAAAATATCTATCCCAGTCCATATTAATATTGAAATCACTCATACCGGATGCCTATTGCGACTTTTTTCTGCTGCGCTGATAATGCTTGTTTTTATGGATTCGAGCCGCTTCTCTATACTTGAATCCGCATTACCGGCCCTGCTTTCAATCAGACAGCCACCACGACTTACCGAAGGGTTTGAAACAATCGAAACGCTTTTTAATTGCTTGATGTTATCAAACAAATTTTCTTTGGTAGTTTCAATATATTCATAATCATCAGGGTTGATGTTGATGGTTGCATCAAGAGGTTTCGGGATCAACTCAAAGGCATTTAGAATTGCTCTTTTAACGATGTCATTATCAATATCAATATGGCCGTACACAACTTTTTCAGCAGCTCGATATACGAGCTGCAAAATTTTTTCTTCATATTCAGAAGTCATTTTAGGCCACAGGTCTTCAACCTTATTAAGTATTTCTTGCATACTTCTGATCATTTCTTCGGCTCTTTTTTTGCCTTCCTCGTAACCATTTTTTTCGCCTTTGGAGAATCCATCATCATATGATTTGTTTTCGTTTGCACCGGTCCCTTCGGAATTTGTCGAATTATAAGCGCCGAATTTTTTTCCGGCACTCTTGCTTTGAATAGAATCGTCCGCGGTGTAAATGGCAGTAAAACCTTCATGCGCATTGGAAGTGTTTCCGTTGCGATATAAGGGACTAAAGGCCTTCTCATCCGAAACTGTCGGGTCGGGTTGAGTCTTATTATTATTCTCTATTTTATTCGCCTTAATGGAATCAAAAGGGACCCAGCCTTCGTACCCTTCGTCGCTTTCTGTTTTTTTATCAAACAAGTATGTCACCTGCCCCTTTTCCACCTATAGTTATAGTGCCTTCTGCTTCAAGCTCTTTGGCAGCATTCACAATTTCTTGTTGAGCTCTCTCGACGTCTGAAAGTTTTACAGGACCCATTATCTCAAGGTCTTCCTTAAGCATTTCAGCTGCCCTTGAAGAAAGGTTTCCAAGAATTTTCTGTTTCATTTCGTCACTTGCTGTTTTTAAAGCAAGTGTCAGCTGCGAACTTTCTACCTTTTTCAGAACTTCCCTCATTCCCCTGTCGTCAATAGCTTTAAGGTCTTCAAAAACAAACATCAACTGTCTGATATCACTTGCCATTTCGCCCTGCTCTTCTTCGATTAGCTCCATCACAATATCTTCGGTAGCTTTATCCACATTATTGATAATATCAACGAGGGCGTTTATTCCACCACTCTGCCTGCCGGTACCCATTGAGCCCAGCTCTGCATGTAGTGTTTCATCTACATCTCTCACGATATCATCGGGAACCTGGCCGAGTTGAGCAATTCTCAATGCAATTCCCCCTTTTTTGTCATCCGGCATTGCCACAAGAATTTTGGCGGCAATATCCGGAGGCAGGTTCGAAAGCACCATTGCTACTGTTTGAGGATGTTCGGGTTCAAGATATCCTGCAAGAATTTCTGTGTTTATGCCTCTGCTCCAGAGAAACGGAGCTTCCTTTTTGTCATCTTCTATTTGTTTAAAGAGTTTATTCGCTTTATTTTTATCCATTGCATTTTCAAGCACGTTTTTTAGAAAGCTTGTACCACCGACGAGCATACCGTCCTCGTTCTCATATATTGAAACGAACTCATCAGATACAGTTGCCACCGCTTCTGATGGGATTTCACCAATTTGTGCCATAGCATTTGCAATCTTTGTAATTTCATCATCGCTCATGGTTTTGAATATTGCCGATGTATACTTTTCGCCCATGCTTAGAAGAAACACCGCTGCTTTTTGAACTCCGATTAAATTTTGCCAGTCTGTTTTGTTGTTGCTCATTACTATACCCCGGCAACCCATCCCTTTAAAATGTTGGTTGTTTTTTCCATATCTTCATTTGCAAAGTGGAAAGCTTTTTGTTTGTTATTCATTTCTGAAACACTTGGAATTGATTTTCTTGATCCAGCTCCCGCAAGCGCTTTTCTTTCTTCCGGAGATGGGAGTGATTCCACCACTGTTGCTTTTATTTCTTTCATACTTTTCACAAGAGGGAGTATCACAAAAATAAAAAGCAGGAGAACCAGTAGAACATTAATTAAACTGCGCCCATACTGTTTGACAAAAGACTTCCAGTCAAATTCAGGGCGGCCAAGATCTTCCATATATGCAAATGGAAACGATTCAACAGAGATTTGATCTTCACGATCTTCACTGTACCCCATTGCATTTTTCACTATTGTTATAAACCTGTTCAGTTCAGCCTGTGATCTTGGGATGAATTTCTTGACGTTTTTTCCTGATTCATTTGTTTCATCGCTGTAGGTTCCGTCGAGTACAGCTACCACAGAAAGCCTTTTCAGCTCGCCCACCGGTTTTATGGTTCTCCTTACTGTTCTGTTGAGTTCATAGTTGACGGTTTCATCCTGCTTACTTTGTTTTTCGGTAGGTTCGCCTGTTCCGGTACCTCCACCAGGAGGCACAACCGGGTTAACGCTGGATATATTTCCGGGCGTATTTGTTTTTTCTGAGGTTTCTGCAAGGTTTTGCCTGCTTCTAACAAGCGAAACGTCAGGATCAAAGAGTTCCTCGTTTATGTCTACCTGGTCAAAGCTCATATCTGCTGTGACGCGGACAATAGCTTTCCCGCTTCCTACGATTCCCGTCAGCATGGTCTGAATTCTTCCTGCAAGATTTTTTTCAAAAGCCATCTTATACTGGAGTTGTGAGTTCGCAAGCGCATCTAATTTGTTTTCATCTGAAACTCCGCGAAACAGAACGTTACCTTTTGTGTCAACAACCGTGACCATGTCAGGTTCCATGCCTTCTATTGCACTTGCCACAAGATGTACGACTGCATTAACCTTTTCTTTTGTTAAATCACTTCTAAGCTTTAACATAACCGATGCAGAGGGAGGTTTTGTCTCTTCTATAAAAATCGAATCTTTAGGCAGAACAATCATAACTCTTGCGTTATCAACTTCATTAAATTGCCTGATCGTTCTTGTAAGTTCACCCTGCAAAGCTCTTTGGTAATTCAATTTTTGGACAAATTCCGTTGTTCCAAAAGCCATTTCATCAAAAAGCTCATAGCCGACAGCACCCCCTCTGGGAAGACCTGAAGCAGCAAGGGACAGTCTCACATCATACACTTTTTCGGCAGGTACCTTTATTGTTTTCCCACCGGCTGAAAGAAGGTACGGTATCTTTTGCTCTCTTAAATTTTCCACAATACTGGCAGCGTCTTCATCTGCAAGACCCGTATAAACTGTTTGATAATCAACTTTATTTGCCCAGAAGAACATGGCGGCAAATCCCGCAATTACAAGCAGCACAACTGTTCCCATGGATATTTTTTGGGATAACGGCATCTTTTTATAAATATTGACAAACTGTTGTATGACTGGATTCATATTACCGGTTCCTGTGGTTAGTCCTCTTTCGTCATCGACTGCCATGGCTTTAAGTTCCGAAATTATTTAGTATGAATGTAGTTTTTCAATAACCCCGGACCAAGGATATCTTATTTATAAATATCTGAAACTCACTTCGCTCAGACAGTCACCTATTTATAAATGAGACATCCTTGGCCCTCCCTGTCTTTTTGAGAACTCACGTATTAATCAGATACCCTGTTAGAATGACATATGGCTTATTTCACTGTAGGCCTCCATTACTTTTTTTCTGACCTGCAGAAGAAGCCTCAATGAAATATCCGCTTCCTGGATTTTAAGCATTCCTTCATGAATTCCCATAGTTCCATGTACAACCTTTTCAATCGATTTGTCAGCTTCAAGCTGGCTTTGATTGGTTTGTTCAATTGCATGACGCAATTTGTCTGCAAACCCGATATCCTTACCAGTCTGATTTTTGTCTGGCCCGTATGATGTTTGGTGCAGGCCTCTGGTTGATGTTATGGTCGGTTTTATGTTATCCATTTCAGCACCCCTTGTTGCTATTTTTTTTTTACACTATTTTCCGATTTCAAGTGCCTTCAGAATCATGCTTTTTGTATTTGAAATTGCCGTCACATTTGCTTCATAAGCCCTTCTTGCAATCATCAAGTCTGCAATTTCCGTAAGATGGTTTACATTGGGCATTGCCACGTATCCTGTTGCCGGATCTGCATCGGGATGCGCGGGGCTGTATATCAGCCTAAAGTCTTCCTGGGATTCAACAATTTCAGAAACCTGCACTCCATTACATTCTGTCTCAGCCTTTGTTAAAGACGCCTTGAACTCATTAACAGGCCCTGGTTCAAAGACGACCATTTTTCTTCGATAAGGCCCTCCGTTTTTTGTGCGGGTGGTTTCAGAATTGGCAAGGTTGTCGGAAATGACATTCATTTTGGTTCTGTTTGCCGAAAGACCTGAACTGCTGATTTTAAATGCCTGCAAAAGGTCCATTATCGTCCTCCTTCTGTAATCGCCTGTCTAAGTATGCTTATTTTTCTGAGCAGTATTTCAACATCTGTCCGATATTTAATATTGTTTTCAATGAGGTTTGTCATCTCAGTATCGATATTGACCGAATCAAGATTATACCTGTTGGTCATATCTCTTCTTACAGTACCTGACATATCAACACTGCCGCCTCTGCTTTGAAGATGACTTGGGTGCGTCCGGACAAGATGTTCATCTTTGTTATCATCCATGGCTTTTTTTAGCGTTTCATTAAAATCAATATCTCTTGGCTTGTAGCCGACTGTATCCATGTTTGCGATGTTCCCGGTAATAAGGCTATGCCTTCTTGAACCGATGTTGAGTGATTTACAAAGCAGGTTGTAAGTATTGTCAAAAATTGACGGGTTGGCCATATCGATCTCCTGTAAGCATGTTTAATAATAGGTTTCAAATTGTAAGCCTATAAACCTATATAAATATAAGCAATTTGCATGCCTAACCTGCTAAACTTCTTTAATCGATTCCTTATATTCATTCAGTTTGTTTCTCAGCGTTCGGACACTTATTCCGAGTATTTTTGCCGCATGTGTACGGTTGCCCTCTGTTTTATCGAGAGTTTGAAAAATCATTTTTTTTTCTATTTCTTTTAGCGGCCCGGGAATAATTCCACTTGTTACTTCAGTATGATTTAATGAATCGTTTCTTATGCCCGAAGAATTGCTTTCAAGAAAAAGATCATTTTCATTAATTTGGGTTCCATCTGAAAAAAGAATCGCCCGTTGTATAATATTTTCAAGCTCCCTGACATTGCCTTTAAAGTATTGACCTTCAAGAGCCCTTATCGCATCGTTTGTCAAAGTTTTGACATTCCTGCCGTCAATCTCATTATATTTGTTAATGAGATGCTTTGCCAGAAGCGCTATGTCATCCGGCCTTTCCCTTAAAGGCGGAATCGTAATCGGAATTGTGTTAAGTCGATAATAAAGATCTTCCCTGAATTCTCCTTTTTCAATAAGAGAAGTTATGTTCCTGTTACTTGTAGCGATAATTCTGATATCGATTTTAACCGGACGCGTACCACCCACACGGTCAATTTCACGTTCCTGAATGATTCGAAGCAGTTTCGATTGCAGGTGGAACTGCATTTCCGTAACTTCATCAAGTAAAATTGTTCCTCCGTCCGCCAGTTCAAACTTACCCGGCTTTCTTGAAACCGCGCCTGTAAAAGCGCCTTTTTCATGACCAAAAAGTTCGCTTTCAAGAAGGGATTCCGGCAGTGCGGCACAGTTTACCGCTATGAACGCTTTGCCGCGACGTCCACTGTTCTCATGTATGTAACGGGCAAGAAGCTCTTTTCCTGTTCCACTTTCGCCCTGAATAAACACCGAAGCTGTGCTGTCTGAAACACGCCTGGCTATTTCCAGCATTTTTTTAACAGAATCATTGTTTGTTACTATGTTAACCGACTTGCCTTCCGGTTCGCTGCGGTTTCCGTTTTTGTTATCATCAAATGCTTTTTCTACAAGAGACTTCATTCGGGCATGGTCGATCGGCTTTAGAACAAAGTCGAATGCGCCGGCTTTAATGGCATTGACAGCATTTTCTATTGAGGCGTGTTTTGAAGTGAAAAGAACCCTAACATCTTCATTTTCTGTTTTTATATTGTTCAAAAGATCAAAAGCGTTTAAACCTTCGATTTCAAAATCCGAAATAATGAGTCCATAACCGTTTGATTTGATTTTATCGAAAGCATCGATCCCATCATGGGCTGTGGCGACGTGATATCCCCATGCTTCAAGGGATTCGCGCATCGACACTCTTTCCCTGTGATTTTTTTCAACGAGTAGTATGTGGCTTTTCATAATTGACAATTGATAAAACCTTATCAGTCAAACCTAGCTGCAAAATAGATTTCCCTTAGTTTTTCTTTTGCAAGTTTACTCCAAAATGGATCTCCTGCTCTAACAACATTATTAAACGCATCCTCTGCCTTAACCATAATGTTCCCTTTTTGATACGAGGTTCCCATTAAGTATTTGAGATCATTTGAATCATTGTCTTTTTTCACAAATTTGATCGCCATGGCAAACGCATCTGCCGATTTGTCAAATTTACCAAGATCCATAAACGCATGGCCAAGTTTTCTGTAAGCAACTGATATTGTGCCATAATGATCTTCCGATGCCGGGGATAGCAAATTTATTGTCCGGATAAGGAGATCGATAACTTTTCTGAAATCTTTCCGGTCCTCATACATTTTTGCACTGGCAAGAAAAATATCAGTTTTTTCTTTGTTTGATTTGCTTTGTTTTAGAGCCTTTTTGAAGCTTATTTCAGCGTCGGTGTATTTTTTATCAAATACTTGGCAAAGCCCGATTTTTAAAAAGGCGGAAGATGCATTTTTCCCTTTGGGATACGTCCTCACATATTTTTGCAGTATTTTTGCAGCATCTTTAGTTTTGTCTGATTCATATAAAGATACACCCAGGAGATAAAGCAGTTCGGCAGACTTTTTATCATCTGGATAATACTTTAAGGCTTTGTCCAGGTTTTCCGCGGCATCCTTGTATAAATGCCCCATGTAGTAAGCTTTCCCGGTGTAGAAAAAGAGATCAGGATTCTCAAAGTGGTTGAAACTCATTCTTTCCGCTTCAAATTTTATCAGAATATCCGGATAGTTATTGTTTTCAAAAAGCTTTTTAAAAACAGCTTCAAATGATTTCTGTTTTAAAAAAACAGCCTCGGTTTTGAGTGCTTTCGGATTTTCTTCAAGGAGCCTGTTTATGGTTTCAATACTTTTATCATATTCTCCGGTCTTGTGCTGAAGTTCAGCCAGCCTTAACTGTGCCAGGTTTGCCATTGGATGTTCCGGATGATCATTTATGATCATCATGTATAGATCTTTTCTGTTTTCCTGATCTTTTACATACTCGGTAAGGCGCATTGAACTGATAACAAAACCATCTGTGCCGGGAAATTTATCCGTAACCAGCTTGTATATATCAATTGCCTTTTCATCCTTACCTTCATTCGCATATATGTCGCCTATTCGCGTTAAAATGACATGGTTATTTTCAATTTCGGGGTAAAGATTGTATGCTCGCATCAGGAATTCTCTTGCCTTTTCGTGTTCACCGATGTGGTAATAGCAGTTGCCTGTATATAGCAGCAGGTCTGGATTTTTATAAACCATTTTTGGCTTATTATTAATAAACCATTGCATTTGTTCCAGTGATTTTGAAAAATCATTTGCATTAAAAAAAGCCTTTCCGAGTTCTCTCCTGACATCCGAAATAAACGAGACATCAGGATACGCTGACACTATTTTTTCCAATTTTGATATGGCCTTTCTGTGTTCTTCTTTTTTGACATGTATCATGCCGAGTTCAAAGAGGATTCCGGGTGTTCCTGAAAAGTCCTTGAATTTTTGAAGAACAAGATTAAAATAACCTTTTGCTTCAGTATCGTTGTTTAATATTCTGTATATTTTCCCAAGTGCGGTCATGCCAAAGGGGGTATATTTCGACTCCGGATAATAACTGATAGCATCCTGAAAAAGTATTCCGGTTTCTAAAAGTTTTGCTTCATCTTCAAATTCATTTTTCTTAAATGAACAGTATGCCCTTAAATAAGATTCGGTTTCCAGGCATGTCTCGGATTGGTTTGTATTGAAAAACGTGTTAATTACACGATAGGCATCATTGTAGGCAGCTTTTTGACAATATGCTAATGCTGAACTGACAGTTTTTATCTCCGTACATTTGTCTTTTGCCATTGCGGCAGGTAAATCATCGAGATTCCCTAACAATTGAGGTTTTTTCTTTTTTTTAGGTAAAGCATATGCCTCAACAGGTGCGCTTTCTTCGACAGGATCCGATTCCTTTTCAGGAGGGGCGACAATTTTTTTATTATCTTTGCGGTTTAATTTTTTAATCAGTTTTGGTCTGGTTTTATGCCTCGGTCTGTCTCCGGTAATTTTTACAACCAAAGTTGTGCCTTTCCAGAAAGCAGTTGCATCATTCAAGTCGTCAAGCGCACTTACCTCTATTGCTGCGGCATTACCGGGCAGATTTTCCGGGCGTATGCCTTTTATAATGGATTTTCCAGGTATTAGTTTTGGAAGACTGTCGATTATACGCGTATTCCTAAAGGCAATCATTATCGTCTTGCTGTCGAGTCGAATGATTTTATATTCCTGTCTTTGATTTAATTTAATGTATATTTGATTGACTGCAGACTCCAGCCGAATTGCTTTGATTACAGATGGTCTTGTGTCAGCTATGCAGATTACTGTTTGCATTACAGCAACAAAAAATACCAGAATGACGAATGCAGGATTTAAGGTTTTCATAAGACAACAATTCTGCAGGGAGGAGTTTATGCTATTTTCCCCTTCGTGCCATTTTACTTTATTCCATCTATCTATCTCTATATATATTGATGCAAACCGCATGCCATGAGAGTTGGAAAGATTTTCAGGCAGACAGGTGACAGGTTTTCGGGTATTTGGGCGGTAAAAGCTTCGCGGGCAAGGGAAGAAGTAGAGTCAATTATTTGGCACTCAGTGACTGTTTGCTGCTATTGTATCAGACTTATCTGGGTTTTTAGTTGTAAGGTTCATCTTTTTGATTTTTTCCACTAATGTTGTACGATTCATTTTCAACAGATGTGCGGCTTTGGACTTTACACCGCTCGTCTGCTTCAGGGCTTGCCCGATCATATTCTTTTGAAATTTTTCAACGGCTTCATTGAAATCAAAATTGAAATCAAAACTGTTTTCAAGAAAAAGTGGGTTATCTTTCTGATATTCATGGTCGCAATCAAGAATATGGGCTGGCAGATCAGTCGTATCAATTATATCGCTTTCTACCATGACGAAAAGCCTCTCCAGTAAATTTTCAAGTTCTCTTATGTTTCCCGGCCAATGATATTGTACTAGTGCTTTCATTGAATTTTCTGAAATAGATTTAAGCCCCATCTTTTTATGGGCAGATAATTTATTCGTAAAGTGATTGACAAGCAGCGGGACATCATGCTTTCTTTTTCTTAAAGGCGCCATCCATATGGGGATAACATTTAGCCGGTAATAAAGATCTTCACGAAATGTTTTGTTTTGGATTGCGCTTTTTAAATTCTTGTTGGTTGCAGCAATGATGCGAATATCTACAGAAATTGATTTTGTACTGCCGACCCGTTCAAAAGTTTGTTCCTGAATAACACGGAGCAGTTTCACCTGCAGGTTCGGACTCATGTCACCGATTTCATCCAGAAAAATTGTGCCTCCATTCGCTCTTTCAAATCGCCCTATGCGAAGTCTGTGAGCACCTGTAAAGGCGCCTTTTTCATGACCGAACAGTTCACTTTCCAGTAATGTGGCAGGTATGGCGCTGCAATTGATCGTTACCATACCTTTTTTCCGCCTTGAGCTCTTCTGATGAAGCGATTGGGCAACCAGCTCTTTTCCGGTGCCGCTTTCTCCTGTAATTAGTACAGTACTGTCAGTAATAGAGACTTTTTCAATTATATGAAGAACTTGTTTAATTTCAGGACTTTCCCCAATCAGAGTTCCTGCATTGAATTGTTGGTTTTTCGATTTCATTAATTGTTTTAAAAAAGGCTAAGTCGATTGCGAGTTTTTTAGCATCAAGAAGTTTCTTTCTATTTTTGATGTTTAAAATGTTTGTCTTAATCAGATACGACTGAAATTTGCCTGTTTTTACTCCGGGTCTTACCCCAGAATTTTTTCCAGCTTCTCCGTTAACTGATCGGCTGTGAAGGGTTTCACTACATAGTTTGAAACACCGGCTTGTACTGCCTCAACAACATTTTGCTTCTGCGCTTCTGCCGTGACCATTAAAAAGGGGATGCTTTTGTATTCATCCATTCCCCGAACTGTCTTCAGCAATTCGAGTCCGGTCATCTTCGGCATATTCCAGTCAGAAACAATCAGGTCAAAGCTTGAACTTTTCAACTGCTCCAGAGCAGTGACCCCGTCGTCAGCTTCGGTAATATTTGTAAACCCGATTTGCTTTAAAACATTTTTGACTATTCTGCGCATTGTTGCAAAGTCATCCACAACCAGAATTTTAATGGAAACATCCATCTGTTAACGCCTCCTTTTATATTTAAGTTCTGATGACAAATTATTGCACGGATAGAAATGGCTGGCGTTCTTATTGTTCCAGACACACCTCTATCGTAAAGCTTCCGCTTTCTGTTTCAAAAGGTATAGCGATTTTTGGCCCCTTCGTATAATGTTTAATTACGTGATCTTTGCCGGCTACCACTGAGGGCGTTGCTGCGTGGAAAACTTTACCCAGTGCCTCAAGTTCGCTTCTCGCATTACCGGATATCATATTGACTAACTCTCCAACTGCGTCAGCAATCTCGTCGTCAAGCTTTTTCATCTCTTCTCCAAACATATTTGAAACTATTTTTAAAATACTTAACTCATCGAAAGTAACAGATATTGTACCGTTCGCTTCCCCTGTTATACCAATAATGCCGGTTATATCTCCTTGCGCCTTAGAATCTTTTTTAAGGTATGGTTTGTTTGCTTTGCATTTGGTAAATGCCATGGTCTCAAGAACATTTATCGTTGCATTAATAAAAGGGTTTATCAGCTTTGCATCCATTCAGATGTCTCTATCATATAAATTATTATATGCCAGCTGCTTGTCAGCCAGATCTCTTAGCAGATAATATCAGGGTCTGCAGAGTTGTATCTTACTACGTTTTTCAGGTGTGTATAGCTATCTATATCCATGGAATTGAAAGAGATGCCTATTCCTGACAGCTCTTTACGTACAATGGTTCCCTGCATTTTAAGTGGAAGCTTTTCAGTTATTCCGGAAAGGTTGATTTCTACTATACACTCCGTTCCCACCGATATATCATCATCTGTTTTAACGTATATCCCGTTTAAACTGAGATCTATAGAACTTCCTATTGCCCGGACCTCAAATTTATCCAGCTTAAGCAGTATATCTGTTTTATAATAAACTCTTGGTTTGCTGCGTTTTTCGATTTCGGCTTTTTGCGACAATGTCTTGATCCTTTAATTTAGTGATGAAACCTTAGGAGACAATGTAAATATGCCCTATCCGCTTTTTTCTTTTAAGTGTCTAATTTCTTTTCGGTGCTGGCAAAATGTATATGCAACAAGTCCCTCACGTTCAGGTTCGCTAAGAGTTAAAAATTTTATTCCCACATCAAACATAGCCTTTTCGGAATCCTCTCGAGGCGTTGAACGAACGACCTCCCCGTAAGTTTTGAGTCTCCCCTGGGGAAAGCCGGGTATATAAAGAAAAATATCAAGTAAACAGCCTTCTTCAAGTGGCGCCTGTGTTACCAGGCCCAGTCCGGACGCGCTTATATTTGATGTGTCTTCAATTTTTATTTTATTACTATCTGTACTGTTTTCCAGGGTGTCTATTATTCTATCTATCTTTTCGTCCATTCTGCACAGGCACTCGACAAAATAGGAAACAGATGGATTTGCATTTTCATCAAGCATGGCAATGAAATTCGAAAGTCCTGCAATTGATGGGTTTACAATGCTATCGCCTGCAGACTGATTTTCATCAGGTGTTTCTTTTTCTGAATATCGAGCCGGGCGGTTTATCAAGGAGTAAACTTTTTCGGTCTCTTTTTTGTTAAGTGGCCTGATGGTCGCCCGGATTGAAAGAATCGCCCTGACATTCTCCCTTTTCTCAGACCTATTATGGTCAGTCATAATTTCGTCTCAATAGCGGCTGCCGGATTCAGGTAATGTCTATATTAATATCATTCAATATTGAAATTGTAAAGGCCGCTTATCTTATTCTGATTATGCAGCTTTAAAAACACATTAACAAATTCCGGGTCAAACTGGGTTCCGGAACATTCCTTAATGATACGTAAAATTTTTTCTGATTCCATTTTTTTTCTGTATGCCCTGTCAGAAGCCATGGCATCGTATGCATCTGCCACACTAACAATTCTTGCTAGTATTGGGATTTCATCTTTTTTTAATCCTTCAGGGTATCCTGTCCCATCATATTTTTCATGATGATGGCGAATGACATTTTGATGTTCTTCCCACATTCCACCCTGGCCGAGGAGATTGGCTCCGATGTCAGGATGCTCTTTGATTTTTTCAAACTCTTCATCTGTAAGCTTGCCCGGTTTCAGTAAAATATCATCCCTTATGCCGATTTTACCGATATCATGCAGGGGGCCGGCATCCTTCAGGATGTCAATTTGATCTCGCTGCAGCCCGATATCCTTGCCGATTAAAACAGCTATTTTAGTAACACGGTTTGAATGCTGCTCAGTATAGGGGTCTCTCGCTTCAATTGCCTTTACAAACGCATATAATGTTGTCTCAAGGATGCTGTAAATATGTTCATACAAGGCCTGGTTTTCAATTGTCGCTGCCGCTTTCTGGGTCATAAACGACATGTAATAGAGTTCCTTTTCAGTAAAACGTTTGCCACTCTGCTTTATGGATGCGCTGATAATACCGAATACTTTTCCCTGAATTTTTAGCGGGACAGACATAAAGGAACAAATATCAGGACTGATGTTTTTCGTTCCTTTATTTTCAGCAATTAGAAGCGGAATTTTATCAGATGCCGTTTCCATAATTACAGGAAAAATATCTTCAGCATTTTCCGTGGATGCTTGTTTTGAAACTTTTGTATTTTTTTTATCTTTTGTGTCAGGGGGATTTCTAGCAACCTCAAATGGACGGTTTTCAACTTCATTGATTATATAAAAAATGGTTTCATCTGCTTTTGTGAGTTCGGTGGTCATGTCAACAATAAGTTTATAAATATCTAAACCTGGAGCGACTTGTGAGACGTCGCTCATTATTTTGTTAAGGACATTGATTTCCTCAATCTTATCAAAAAGCTCTTTGTTGATTTTCTCAAGTTTGACCTTGCCCTCAACCTCCTTCTTTAATATGACATTTTCCACAAAGAGTGCACGTTCTTTTAACACTTTTCTAAGACAAACTTCCATCTGGTTAAGGTTGACAGGTTTTATAAGAAAATCGACAACACCGTTTTGGAGAGTCTTTATGGTATTTTCAAGTGAAGGATAGCCGGTCATTACAACTATCGGTATAGAATTATCGATTTTTCTCATTTCCTCGGCAAATTCAAGCCCATCCATTTCAGGCATATTGATATCGGTAAAGCAGCAGTCGATCTGTTTCGTGTTCAGGATCTCTACAGCCTGGCGGCCATTATTTGCCGTAATGACATCATATTCTTTTGCTGAAAAGTACTCTGCCGCTATTTCAAGAATACTTTCTTCATCATCAACAAAAAGAACCGTTGTCTTGTTTTTATTGGTCATGTTGCTTGCTTTTTCAACTTATTGATTAATTTGCATTAGATTGATCGGGGGTTCTATAAGCAAAAAATCAAGGCGATTATTCTGCCAGCTTTAAAAACCCGAAGGCATGTAAAATTTATTTTTTATACAGTATCATAAAAGCAATTTTTTATCACGTTATTTTTTATTAAAAGCGAA
>CAZTYY010000029.1:0-23453 GCA_964617785.1 uncultured Desulfobacterales bacterium
CACAGGCAAGTCGCAGAATAGCCCAACGGATTGATAAAGATAAGGGATTGAAAAGAAAAATAAATAAAATTGAGCAGAGGCATATGTGTCAAGAATGAAGAGTTGACCCCTTTCTTCTCTATGTGACTCCTTGTAGACTTGCAAAACATGCGTAAATTGTCTATCCTGAGGTGAAAAAATGCAATAGGTTTGATTTAAAAGTAAAGATATTAAAGGGAAGGAAAAAAAACATATGTCTTTTTCAATAGCTTTAGCGGGCAAAGGCGGTACAGGAAAAACCACGCTGGCGGGTATGCTGATTAAATATCTGGTTAAAAATGGTAAGGTACCTGTGCTGGCGGTTGATGCGGATTCAAACGCGAATCTTAACGAAGTGCTTGGGTTGGAAGTGCAGGAGACACTTGGTAACGCAAGGGAAGAAATGAAAAAAGGAATTGTACCGGGAGGAATGACAAAAGATGTCTTTATGTCAATGAAACTTGAGCAGGCAGTTGTGGAATCACAAGGATTTGATCTTATTGTTATGGGACAACCGGAGGGCTCAGGCTGTTATTGTGCAGCCAATACATTGCTGATCAATTTTCTGGACCGATTAACCGATAATTATCCATATCTGGTTATGGATAACGAGGCGGGAATGGAGCACATCAGCAGATTAACGACGAAGAATGTCGATATCCTGCTTGTGGTATCCGACACCTCAAGGCGTGGACTGCAGGCAGCCTTTAGGATAAACAAGCTTGCAAACAGCTTGAACATAGGTGTCGGGAAAAGTTTTCTTATCATCAATCAGGCAAAGGATAAACTGTCGGATACGATTATTGGTCTGGTGGAAAAGGAAGACATCGAACTTGCCGGCATCATACCCGAGGATGATACGATTTATGACTTTGACATCGATGGAAAACCGACGGTCGATATGCCGGAAGACAGCAATTCGGTAAAGGCGGCTTTTGAAGTATTTGATAAAATTATTGTCTGATGCAAACAAATTCTCCATATAACGATCTTTATATTTACTATATTGCAGGCCTTCCTGAGGCAGGTAGCGCGGACTTTGACGGAGATTTTATCGGTAACTGGCAGGAAGAGGGCTTTTCATTTTTGTTTTTTTCCAGCCCTGCTGATGAAAGAATTGAGCAGCTTGTTTTATATCAGCCGCATCTGACGTTACTTGATCGATACAATATGACATATGATGAATGGCAGGGAGGAAAACTATCACCCATAACAATAGGTGGTTTTCTAATCGTACCGCCCTGGGAGGCGTCTCATACCACCCCGGTAAACGGCGAAAAAAAGATAGTGCTTGATCCCGGAGTTGTGTTTGGAACGGGTATGCATCCCACAACGCGTGACTGCCTTGAAGCGATAGAGCGTTTATGCTATAAAGAAAAAATAGAAATCGTTATCGATCTTGGCACAGGAACAGGAGTACTGGCCATTGCTGCGGTTTGCATGGGTTGCAAACGTGTTTTTGCCGTGGATTTGAATTGTTTGGCGGTAAAAACAGCTCAAAGAAATGTGTTGCTAAACCGGATGGAAAACAATATTTCAATAATTCAGGGCCAGGCTGAAGAATTTATAGACAAACCTGCGGATCTTGTGATAGCAAATATCCATTATGACGTGATGAAACGATTGATAAATACAGAAACCTTCCCAGCAGCCAAATGGTTTATTCTGTCAGGCTTGCTTAAAAGTCAGGCCAGAGAGATTGACAATATTTTGGGCAGGCTTCCTGTAACAATCTTAGAGAAATTAGATTATGACAATATCTGGCATACTTTTTACGGCAGAATGGAATATGAAAGGGTATAAATGTTTATAAAGAGCTGGGGGTCAAGAGGATCTATTCCTGTATCCGGGTTGGAATATGTCAGGTATGGCGGTGATACAACCTGTCTTGAGATACGGACAAAAAGTGACGATATCATCATTGTCGATGCCGGTACCGGTATCAGGCGATTGGGAAATAAACTTGTCAGAGAAGGACGCTACCAGTTTAATATCCTGTTTACGCATGCTCATTGGGATCATCTTATAGGATTTCCATTCTTTAAGCCTCTTTTTATGAAAAAAGCTGAGATCAAAGCATTTAAATGCCCATTTCTGGACAGTCATGTGGAAGATATGATATTGAAAGTTCTCGCTCCACCCAATTTCCCTGTTAAATATTCTGATTTAAGCGCTAACATTGCATACGAAGACGCAGGACAAGGTAGTTTCCAAATTGGATCCGTCACAATAGAACCGATTAATATTAGCCATCCGAATGGTGGTAGTGGTTATAAGTTTATCGAAGATGACAAGTCGTTTGTGTTTTTAACTGATAACGAGCTTGGGTTTGTACATCCAGGAGGCTTTGAGTTTGACGCATACCTGGAGTTTTCAAAAGGCGCGGACCTTCTTATCCATGATGCTGAATATACGCCTGATGAATATCGTACACAGATCGAATGGGGCCATTCCAGCTATGCCGACGTGCTTGATCTCGCATTCAAAGCTAAAGTCAAAAAACTCGGCCTGTTTCACTTGAACCAGGAGCGGACTGACGATGCAATGGATGAAATTGTTATGGAATGTCAGCGGATAACAAGTGCAAAAAACAATCCATTCGACTGTTTTGCCGTTGGGGTTGATATGGAATTTAATCTGTAAAGAATGAGTGGTAACTGGGTACAAACAGTCAGGCTGGAACCACCTTCGCTTAACGACAATACGGCTGATACCGAGAGGCTTCTTGGTTCACTGAAAGACAGACTCAACTCTGATAATATTCATATAGATATTTCCCTTCAAAGAACTCTTCCTGATATTTTAAGACAGCATCACTACCACGTAAGCTGTGTCCTTTTTAAGGATAGAGACAGATGGCTGCTGGCAGGGGTTACCGGAGCTGGAAAAAATGATCCGATGGCAGGCCTCGCGGTCGATCTGGGTACTACAAGCGTTGTTGCCCGGCTTATTGATTTAGTGTCAGGTGGTGTTATGGGAGAATACTCCTTTGATAATCCCCAGATTGATGTCGGTACCGATATTCTGACAAGAATTCATTATGCTGACCAGGAAGGCGGGCTTGAGCATCTGAACCGGCAGATAATAGACGGCCTTAATCAGGCCGTATCGATACTTTGCGAAAAATGCTACATTCGCCCCGGCCATATTTATCTCTCAGCTGTAGCCGGAAATACAGCAATGACGCATCTTTTTCTTAAACTCTCTCCACACTGGATAATTCGGGAACCGTATATTCCGGCTGTTAATTATCCCGGAGCTATCAGTGCCGGAGACCTTGGAATGAATATCAATCAGCATGCAAAGGTTTTTATATTCCCGAATGTAGGCAGCTATTTTGGAGGAGATCTAATCGCCGGCATTCTTTTTTCAGGTCTTGCACGGAAAGAAGAAACAGCAATACTTGTTGATGTCGGTACGAATGCCGAAGTTGTTCTTGGAAACAAAAACTGGCTTATTGCCTGTGCCGGGGCCGCAGGACCGGCTCTTGAAGGCGGTGTGACGAAGATGGGAATGAAGGCCGGTCCCGGAGTTATAGACAGTATTGTGATTAGTGGTTCCGACAAACGGTTTGACATCCATACCATTGACGATCAACCGCCCAAAGGGATATGCGGTTCAGGACTCATTGACCTGGCTTCTCAGCTGTTTTTTCACGGTATTATCGATATAAGAGGTAAGTTTAAAGTTTCAACCGGGTCTGCCGGAGTTGAATTTAAGAATAAAGATGACATGATGCATCTTGTCGTTGTGCCGGCCGGTGAATCTGCCACAGGGGAAGACCTGACAATAAGCCAGGCTGATATTGACAGCCTTGTGCGTTCAAAGGCCGCAATGTATACGATACTTGAAACAATTACCACATCCGTTGGCATAGATATGAGAAAGCTTTCTGAATTTTTTGTAGCAGGTACATTCGGAATGTTTATCAAACCAAAGTCCGCAGTATCCATAGGTATGATGCCGGATCTGCCTTTTGAGAACTATAAACCTCTTGGCAACAGTTCTTTAGGAGGTGCTACAATGATTCTCCAGTCACGAGAATATGCGAATCAGATATCGGATATCAGAGACAAAATTACATACATGGAGTTAAATGTTAACCAGGACTTTATGAACAGGTTCAGTGCAGCAAAATTTTTTCCTCATACAGACAGATCGCTTTTCCCATCCGTAAAAATTTGATGGCTTCGTAAAAAGCCCGTATAGTATCACCAATTTGCTGTGTCATTTTTTCCATAAATTATAACATAACTACCATACTTTAGTAACATTACCACCATATTTTAGATGAAAAACAGAGGGCATGTTTTTACAGGTCTAACAAAAAAAACTACTTAATTACCTGTAATTAAAGCGGATAAGATAAAAAAGATGATATTGGCATAATTGTTGAATTATAAAATAGTCAGTTCTTTTAAAAAGCGTCAACATATTACATAAATGAGTGCCGCCACAATAATATAAAAAATAGCAGGTTATGTGATGCTGATAGCTCATAGGCTTGCAACTTAATATAAATTGGCGGGCATTCAAGGAAGACTTCTCGGTTGTCCGTGCATCTTTTTAAAAAAACGGCATCTCAGGAAGTCCGGAAAAAAAAAGGGCGGTCTTGATTCATGGCCGCCCTTTTTTTTACCAGGTAGTGTCCTGAGTAGAGATGTTGCATGCAACGTCTCTACAGATTTTATTAGCGAATTCGCATTAAGCGCATAAAAAAACAGGCGCAAAGAGCGACTTGATTCTCCTTGCGCCTGAAAAAAGAGGAGGTAATGATGAAAAAAATGAGGTTACATTTTTTTCTATTGTTATAATACAGCAAAGAGCATACCAAATACTCATAAAAAAATATACGTTGTTATAACAAGTTGATATGTTGGGAGTTGATCTGGTGTCAGGAGATATTGTGAAATAAAGGTTATAAAAATATATAAATACTTACTCACCTGTTACACAGGATAAATTCATGCTTATACTCTTACGAAATAAGTTCAAGAATGGCAGGCATGGCTTCTCCGGTTTTTAATGGTATATACACATCCGTCTGGCCTGGAAAGGGATTTTCATTTGGATTGATGAGTATAATTTTAGCCCCGGCCTCCTTTGCCTTAATCGGAAAGTAGGCTGCAGGATAAACAACGCCGGAGGTTCCAAGTACAAGCATTACATCGCTTTTTTCTGAAACGCTAAACGCAGCGGAAAGTTCTTGTACCGCCTCACCGAACATCACAACATCCGGTCGCATAATTTTATTACACTGTTCACAGTTTACGGCAATTGATATAAAACTGCCAAGATCAAAAGTTGTAAGGGATTGGAGTTTGCTCCTAACCTCTTTTATAAATGATTTGCGGTCAACAGTGCTTTTATGATTGCATGAAAGACAGGTCATACGAAAAAAATTACCATGAACTTCTATAAGGTTTTTTGTGCCGGCTTCCTGGTGAAGGTTATCGACGTTTTGTGTGATGACGGATTTAAGAACACCTTTTTTTTCAAGAGAAGCAATGGCATAATGGCCGGGATTAGGATCAGCCCGCTCAAAGGTATTGAGAAAGTCGAAAAAAAACGGCAAAAGTAAATCAGATTTGCGTTCCAGGGTATTGATCAGGCCCGACACAGTGCCAACTTCCGATGGGTCAAGTCGATCCCATATTCCTCCCGGATCACGAAATGTGGGAATGTTGCTTTCAGCAGAAACGCCTGCGCCGCAGGTCGCGGTTGCATATTTTGATTTAGACAGAATGGACGCTGCTTTTTCGATTTCACGGTTCCACTTACCCATATTCATATCCTCTGAATCAGAAGTTTTATTTCTGACGTATAATCAAAAAATTGAATTCAGTCAAATAAACTCATGAAAAGCACTTCCTCATATCTTCACGCTTGAATTCAAAGGAACCTAAGTATATAACTTGGTTTGATATGAAAAAACGATTTGATGAACAATACGACGGTTCGGAAAAAAAGCTGGAGATTATTCTTAATTCTCAGGAGCAAGGCCTTAGAACTGTTCCTCATGAACGTTGGAAAGAGGTTGTCAGGGCAGGGCATGCAAAGATTTTAAGCAGGGTTTCGACAGAATCGCTTGACGCATATCTGTTGTCTGAATCAAGCCTTTTTATATGGGAAGACAGACTGGTGATGATTACATGTGGAGACACATCGCCTGTCAAAGCGATTCCCAAAATTATGAGTATCATCGATAAAGATAAAATTGCGTTTATAATGTATTCAAAGAAAAAAAACACGCATTCAAAAGAGATGGGCTTGAGCTTTAAACAAGAGGCAGAAAGAATCGAAACATTTTTTCCTGGAAGGCATTATCGTTTGGGGTCTCATGAATTTGACCATATGCATCTTTTTTATTCAAATAACGGTTATATTGGAAAAGATTGTCCTAATGTCACATTTCAAATCTTCATGCATGATCTTGACAATTCAGTTATAGAAGATTTCACTATGGCCGATAAGCCCGTTGAGTTCCCGGCAATGCTGGCACCGATTTTCAAACAAGTTATTCCCAAGATGATCACTGATAGCCATATGTTTAATCCATCCGGTTTCTCGCTAAATGGCATTTTTGAAGATCAATATTTAACAGTACACGTAACTCCGGGGCCTGAGTGCTCATATATGAGTTTCGAAACAAATGTAAATAAAAAGGATTATTCTGGTATTGTCAGCGATATAACATCTTGTTTTAAGCCGGAAAGATTTTCCATTGTGTTCTCGTCAGACAACCATTGTGCTGATTCGTCTCATTACCCCACCCTTTATCAGCAATCGGTAATGTATAAGGAAAGAGAAAAAAATTATTTTGACTTAGAATCTGGAAATCGTATCGTTTTTATGAGTTTTTGTAAAAATTCTCCAATAGAAATCGTTAGAGACGCAGCGAGCAAACTGTTTGAAGATTCAAACGGAAGCCATGACTGGGAACATACCCTGAGGGTGCTTAGGCTGTGTGAAAAAATAGGAAAAATAGAAGGCGTCGATATGGATGTACTGACAATTGCCGCATATCTTCATGATGTCGGCAGATGCCATCAGGACAGGTCAAATGGTGAAATATGCCATGCAGAGAAAGGGGCAGGAATGGCCGATGTTATTATTGATGGATTGGACTTGGCCGATGAAAAGAAAAGCAATATTATTCATTGTATAAAATCGCACAGATTCAGAGGTAATGGCAGGCCAGAGACAATAGAAGCAAAGGTTTTGTTTGATGCAGACAAGCTTGACGCAATAGGCGCAATAGGAGTGGCAAGGGCTTATTTGTTTGCAGGCGAACTGGGGGCGAGGCTTCATAATCCAAATAATAATATTGAGGATACAAAATCCTATTCAAAAGATGACACCGGTTACAGAGAGTTCATGGTTAAGCTTTGCAGGATAAAGACCAGAATAATAACAGATGAAGGGCGTAAGATAGCTGAAGAGCGTCACAATTTCATGAAAAATTTTTTTAAGCGATTTCTTGAAGAACACAATGGGGAACGATGAAAAAAATATTTCCTTTTTTGTTGTTATGCCTCAGCTGTTCAACCGTGTACTGGGTTGTCGTGTGCTGGGCCGAACCCGGAAAGTTTGACTTCCCTGTAGACGAAAAAAAAATGCTGGAAGGCGAGTTGCAGCTTTTTGAGCGCAGCATTGAAGGGGGCGAGGGAAAAAAGAAAAGGCACATAGCAGGGGTCATTCTAATAAATGCTTTGCCCGAAGAAGTCTGGAATGTATTGAACGACTGGGAGTCAATGGATGAGTTCGTCCCTGATCTTGAATATTATAAAGTCATTACTGAGAGGAGGCGGGATGGTATTGGTCAATTGTTTCTTGAGGGTAAACTAAACATTCCATTGTTTAATTTTATTTATAACCTTGATGTTGTGTCTGATAAATCGCGTTTTCTTCAGGAATGGCGGCTAATGACTCCTGAAGAAGTCGAAATCATCAGGCTGGTGGGCTTCGATATTAGAGAGTCCACAGATGGCATAGATGAAATTACCGGCTATGGATTGGTTCAACCAACTGACAATGGGCAAAAGTCAATTTATACATATTCTACTGTAATTGAGTTTTCAATGCCCTTGCCTGAATTTGTGGAAAATTATATATCCAGAAATGCCCTTATAGGATTTGTAGAGGGTGTTAAGAAGAGGGTGGAATCTCACGGACTCTATATCAAAGATTCATCAATATTGTTTCCGCAATAACAAATAGCATGTAGCTTCTCAATAATTCCGAGCAAAGAATATCTCATTTATAAATATCTGAAACTCGCTTTGCTCAGACAGTCAGCTATTTATAAATGAGACATCCTTGCCTTTTCCTTTCTTTTGAGAACTTACAATAACATTATTTTAGCATATCAGACAATTCAGGTCTGCGGTTGGGAAGAAAGTACCGCATTTTGTGATTTCTGACATGGGCAAGATCACTTGCCCTGAGATCAGAAATGAGCAGGCCTTCATCATTCCCGATTTTTTTATTCAGGATTTCACCGGAAGGTCCAATGGTTAAAGCAATCCCTGGAAATTCAAGTCCGTTTTCGTTATTACCTGTCTGGTTGCAGGCAACAACAAAAAGTCCGTTGTCAAAAGCCCTTGCCGGGAGATGACGTGTCCAGGAATTTAATTTTTCATCACAGCTTCCCCGTGGGGATGCATGAGGGAAAAAGATGATATCAGCCCCGGCTTCAGCCATGCAAGTGGACAGTTCAGGAAAATGTGCATCATAGCAAAGCTGAATGCCGAATTTTATTCCGCATGCTTCAAATAGAGGGACTTGATCCGCTGGCGTAAAAATGTCCTGTTCCGGTGGTGCAAGATAGAATTTACGATAAACATCTATCTGACGGTCAGGACTGGAAACAAGATGGCTTGCAAATATTTTGCCCGATGAATTTTTCTCAACAAGTCCTGCCAGTATTACAAGGCCGGATTTCGATGACATATCAGCAAGTCGCTCTGAGATACTTCCCGGAATGGTCTCGGAAAACTCGGTTATTGTTTTTTGTGTGCTGTATCCGGTTATATTCATTTCAGGAAAACAGACGATGGATGCTCCTTTATTCCGAGCTTCTTCCACAAAATATGCTGTGCGCTCAAGGTTTTTCTTAATTTTACCGACAGGAGAGCGGAAAATTACTGTTGCAATACGAATATTTTTCATAGATCAAACTGTGCCTTTATTTTAAAAACCTTGCTTGCCGGAAGATTGAGTATATCTTTTACCCCGGTTTCTTTTCTGATTTCATTAAGTTTGCTTTCTGTTTCTTCAGCAGAAGGTGCGATAAAGGTAAACCAGATATTATATTTGTTGTCTCTTTGATAATTGTGCGTCACTTCAGGATATTTGTTTACTATTTTTGAAAAAAAATCAATTTTATCTTCAGGTACTTTTGCTGCGCATAAGGTGCTGACAAAACCGAGTTTTTCAGGCACAAAGTTACCGCCTATCCGTCTAATGATGCCGTTTTCCCTTAGTCGGGCAATACGTTCTATGACATTGTTTTCAGTCATGCCGAGATCATCGGCAATGGATAGAAAAGGTCTTGATGTTATAGGAAAATCAGACTGTATCCGGTTAAGAATTGCCCGGTCGGTATCATCTATTTTTACTTCTTGTTCTACTTTTTTTCCAAAGGTTTCTTCTTGTGACATTTCCAGTCCTAGTTGGTTATAATCATAAAAAAAGGCCCTGATAAATATCAGAGCCTTTTAATAAATCATAAAAAAATTGTAATTTGTAGTGCTGACGGTTTACACACAGCCTGTCGGTTTAGGAAGACCGGCCATTTTACAGGCTCCTTTACCCGGACCTGAAGGGAACAGTTCGTATATGTGTTTCAGTTTGAACCCGGTTAGTTTGGAAAGAACACGAACCATGGGTGCGATACCATTTTTAGTATAGTAATCCTGAAGAACTTTAACAACCTGCCAATGTTCTTCATTCAACTCATCAATACCTTCCTGCTGTTTTACATATTGTACCCATCCTTTAGAAAATTGTTTAAAATCCAAGATAAAACCATCTTCGTCTATGTCGAATTTTTCTCCATTGAATTCTATTTCTGCCATTTAGCTAACCTCCTTTATTAATTTATTATCAATAGGGCGCTCAGCCCATTTTCTTGCGGGTAAAAATATACTCAAAAAGGGTCTTTTATATTAAATCATTTCTTATGTCAATATTATTGTTAATATTCTTTTGGCGTCTGGTTAAGTTTTTCAAGGGTGAATACCGGACCATCCTTGCAGACAAATTCTTTGCCGATATTGCACCGGCCGCACATCCCAAAACCACATTTCATCCTGTTTTCAAGAGACATAATGATGTGGTCATGAGAATATCCGAGTTTTTCTAGTACGGGGAGTGTAAATTTAATCATAATCGGAGGACCGCATACTATTGCATAAGTATTATTATCACCCTTAGGGGCTTTCTCCTCTGTAACCGGCGGGACAAAACCGACATTATATTTCCAGTCAGGATCGTCTGTGCCGTCAACAGTAATATGCATGTTGATATCATCTCTCTTTTCCCACTCAATCAATTCATCTTTATACAAAAGCATGCCCGGAGACCTTGCACCGTAAACCACATCGATATTGCCGAAATTTGAACGGTTATCAGGATCAAGCATATAAACGATGGAGGAACGAAGAGTTGTAAAGGCAAAACCGCCACCTATAATGAGTACGTTTTTCCCTTCCAGAATATCCCATGGATACCAATTGCCGAGAGGGCCACGGAGTCCTATAATATCACCTACCTTCATGTTGTGGAGGTGGGTCGTTACATTGCCGGCCTTGTTTATTGTAAATTTTGTAAAACCTTTTTCAACCGGTGATGATGCGATGCCGATAGGGATTTCACCCTGTCCGGCAATCGATAGTTCGGCGAACTGGCCTGCCTTGTAAGCGAACTTTTCTTCATCTCCAGCATTTAAAAAGATAAATTTAAATGTTTTTAGGCTTTTGTCTTCGGTCGCGATTTCTATGTCATCAATGCGGACCGGATACGGTAAATATGGATTTTGCACAGTCTTCTCCCCCTTGTTTCTACTGAGCTGCAAATGTGCAGCATAAGGGCTAATTATTATTCATTCTTTCGCAAACATTTCGTATGTCTATGTTTACCGGACATGAGCGGATGCATCGGCCGCAGCCGACGCACATAATTCCGTCATCATATTTATCCAGAAAATATTTTAGTTTGTGCATGAAGCGCTGTCTTACACGATGGACCTTTGTATCTCTTGGATTGTGTCCTGTAGTATGAACAGTAAACAGAGGATACATACATGAGTCCCAACATTTTAAACGCTTACCTGAATTTCCGCTCGCCTCATCCTGAATGTCAAAGCACCAGCAGGTTGGACAGACATAAGTACATGTTCCGCAATTAATACAGGCAAAGGCGATATCTTCCCATAAATCCGACTCGTACAATTCGAGAATAGATTTTTTACCTATGTTGTCAAAAGATATTGTTGACTGAATAGTTTTTTCCGCTTTGCTTTTCAGTTCCTCAATCCTGCCCGGAGCATCATCACCTGCCATGGTATTAAATCCTGCTGCGTTCAGAAAGGCTGCCCCCTTGTCGGTAATTACTTTGGCAAGGTATGCGTCTCCATCGTCAACCAGAAGAACATCAAGACCGCTTTCATCAAACGGTCCGGATTTGGTGCTGGTGCTGAAATCTGTTGTTTCAGGCTTGTTTGCCGCCAGCCCGACAAAGGTGCATGCTTCATATGAATCGCACCAGTATGGGTCACGGTATTCGGATGTGTCAAAATTTTTCTTTAATATAAGAAAGGCTGCTGCATCATACGGCCTGATGCCTATGACAGCACGGGAAGAATAATCTTTTTTCGGCACAGTCATTTGGTTGCATTCTTCTTTTTTCTCATCTGCAGTATACTCGAGTATTACTTCAGAAGGAGGGAATGCTATCGACTTTGGTGAAAGACGGGAATCTGAAGCATCCATATCCGGTGCTTTCCCTTTGTCCAGTTCCCTGAATTCACTGTAACCTTTTTTCTTATCCTTAATCGGACCGAACAGACGGTACTTGTCTTGAGATTTTTCAAGACCTCCTGCCCAGTCTTTCTTGTCAATATTTATGACCTTCATATCAATTTGCCCTTTATATCGAAATTATCGATTGTCTGTTGCAGACCGTTATTTAATGAACTCTTCAGGATCATCAGGTTTATAAGTATCAAGGGACGGCCGTTCATCAATAGATAGACCAGCTTCCCATCCATAAAGCTCGAATACATCCTTTTCAAGTTTTTTAGTAAATGCCCTGACATCTATATTCATCGGGCACGCACGTACACATGCACCGCAGTCTGTACATCTGCCCGCACAGTGATACGCCCGTAGAAAATGAAATGTCCGTGTATCAGTCGGATCAAGAGTTTTACCTACCCACTGTGGACGGTGTTCGTCAACAAAGCAAGTTGGACAGTAACAGAGGGGGCAGGCATTTCTGCATGCATAACACCTGATACAGGGAGACAAAAGATTTTCAAAGTATTCCCATTTCTCTTCCGGAGTCATGGTCTCAATTTTGTTGACCTCATCGAATCTGTCCACGTCTTTCTGTTCTTCGACAGTATCTGCAACCATTTCATCAAAGATAACAGGGTTTCTGTGTACACAGACAGCGCAATTTTGCTGGAGGACATCAGCCTTATCAAGTGTTTTGTCAAAGCCGTTGCCTTTTATAGTTATTTTGCCGTCTTTTTCAGCGATCTCAATGATTTCCTCTTCAAACATGGAAGAAATTTTATGCCTGTCGATCATCCCTTTGCATGGAACACCTATAACCGTCACCTGATCCCGTTCGATTTTCTTTTCAATGACGTGGGTAACAATATTGCGGGAATCACATCCCTTGGCAATGATCCCGATCTTTTCTTTCCTGCCTGTCAGGTAGTTTGCCAGGTTAATGCCGCAGTTGCTGTCCCAGACCAGATTTTTGACATCAGACGGGTCTTTGACAAAGCAGGGTTCGTTCATCAGCGGCATTGTTCCTTTTCTGAAGCCGATGATCATGTCAACCTTGCCGTCCTTTAAGAGACGTTCCGAAATTTCTTTTATTTTATCAATATATCCTAACATGTTATGCTACCTTGGCTTCTTGTTTTACAAAATGATTATTCGGTCCCAAAGCTTTCACTGTTTCAGTGATTTCGGTTACAACTTTTACAAATTTTGTTGATTCAGCAGATGAAATCCATGAAAAATGAATGCGGCCGGGTTCAATCCCCATATGCTCCATAAGGTTGATAAAGAGTGCGAATTTACGTCGTGCATGATAATTACCTTCCAGGTAATGGCATTCGCCCGGATGTCAGCCGGATACCCAGACAGCATCTGCCCCCTCCCTGAGGGCGGCAAGGGCAAACTTGGGGCTCATTCTTCCGCTGCAGGGAATACGAATAATCCGGATGTTTGCCGGATACTGCATCCTACTGACACCGGCGAGATCAGCTGCGCCGTAACTGCACCAGTTGCATAAAAAACTTACTATTTTCGGTTCCCAATCAGACATTATGACTCTCCTTGAATATCTAATAAAATCTATACAGCTTGCTTTAATGAATATATTTGCGCGAAAATCTGGTCATTGTCAAAGCCTTTCAGGTGAATAGCGCCTGATCGACAGGATGCAACACATAAGCCGCAGCCTTTGCATAGAACTGGATTTATTTCAGCTTTACCGGTGAACGGCCCCTGTTCGGTAAAAGAGGGCGCTGAATACGGACATATTGAAAGGCAGACACCACAGGAACTGCAGGTTCCCGGAGCTGTTTTTGCCACTGTGCCGCTCGTATTGATGGTTTCACGTGCCAGCAGGGTTATCGCACGGGTGGCTGCAGCCGCGGCCTGAGAGATTGATTCATCAATAGGCTTAGGTGCGTGAGCCAAACCGCAAATAAAGACGCCATCGGTTGCACAGTCAACAGGTCTGAGTTTGGCATGAGCCTCCATAAAAAAACCATCATCGTTTAGGGCGACCTTGTATTGTTGTGCCAACAGATTTTTTTCAGGAGGAGTGATAGCGCTTGCCAGTATGATTAGCTCTGGGGTAATTTCCATTTTACGGCGAAGTACGGTATCGGTAAATCTGACCTTCAAAGCCTCGTCACCCTGACTGATATCTAATCCCTGATCTGCATGGTAACGGAAAAAAAGAATTTCTTTTTCTCTGGCTTCCCGGTACAGATCTTCTCGTAGCCCGTATGTGCGCATATCCTGATAAAGTATATATACATCCATTTCAGGGTTGAATTTTTTTAGTTGCAATGCGTTTTTAATAGAATGGGTACAGCAGAGTTTAGAACAATAAGGTCGCTCCGGAATTCGGGAACCGACGCATTGTACAAAGAGAACTGCCTGTTTCTTCAATATGGAAGGATCGTTTTCAATCAGTCTAAGATCTAGCTCAAGACCTGTCAGCACTCTTTCATCCTCGCCGTAAAGATACTGATCCGGCTTGTATTCCCGTGCACCGGATGCAATAATGGTAACGCCATGGTTCAGCTCTTTGACCCCATCAGCCGTATTTATAGTGGTAGTGAAATTTCCAACAAAACCGTCAACCTGAGTGATTTCAGAATTGGTAAACACATCAATTTTGTTATCCTCCTGAATATCGGCAATCATTTGATTGAGATTTTGCAAAACATTTTCACCCTGCCAGGTTTCGTGGACTTTTAAAGCATTGCCACCCAGATAATCACTTTTCTCAATTACATATGCGTGGTATCCTTGAGCTGAAAGGGTTTTCGCGGCAGTTAAACCGGCAATACCTCCACCAATTACCAGAGCCGATTGATCGATCTGAAGCTCAGCCTCGCTTAATGGCTCCATCAGTGTAGTCTTGGAAATGGCCATCCGGACCAGGTCTTTTGCCTTTTCGGTTGCCATATCAGGGGTGTTTTTATTTACCCAGGAACACTGGTTTCTGATATTTGCCATCTCAAAGACATATTTGTTTAAACCAGCATTGATAATGGTTTCCTGAAAAAGCGGTTCGTGGGTTTTAGGGGTACAGGCGGCCACCACCACCCGATTCAGCCGCTTTTCCTTGATAATCTTAGCCATAGTGTCTTGCGTATCCTGGGAACAACTGAACATATTAGTTTCGCTATAGACCACATATTTCAGTGTACTCGCGTATTCAACGACCGCAGGGACATCAACCACACCGGCGATATTGGTACCGCAGCAGCATACAAAAACACCGATACGGGGGGGCTCACCACGTGTATCCACTTCTTCCGGGATTTCTTTTTGTTTGGTCAGGCTCCAGCGTGAATCGGCCAGAAGGCTTCCGGCAGTGCCGGCAGATGCGCTGGCTTCGATAACAGAAGATGGAATATCTTTCGGAGCCTCAAAGGAACCGCATACAAAAATACCCGGTCTGGATGTTTTAACCGGTTCAAAACTATTAGTCGTGACAAAATTGTAGGAATCTAATCCGATGTCAATGCCGTTTGCCAGTAACACATTGGATTTGCTTACACTTAAACCGATGGAGAGAACTACGATATCGAATGTTTCTTCAACCCGTTTACCGGATTCGTCCAGGTACCGGATCAGCTGATCGCCACTGTCTGTCGGCAAAATATGGGTAATTTTGGACTTTACAAAACGGACGTTGAATTGATCTCTGGCACGGTTGTAATATTTTTCAAAATCTTTTCCCGTGGTACGGATATCCATATAAAAAATGGCCGTATCCAAGGGCTCCGTGCTGTGTTCTTTAGCCAGCATGGCTTCTTTGATAGAATAGGTACAGCAGACCGATGAGCAGTATCCTTTAGCACCGATATGCACGTCCCGGGAACCGATGCATTGGAGCCATGCAATTTTTTTTGGCTCTTTTTTGTCTGACGGCCGGACAAGATGTCCACCATAAGGGCCGGATGCTGAAAGGATCCGCTCAAATTCCAGACTGGTAATGATATTTTTAGAATTTCCGTAACCATAGACATCATGTGGCTTTGGATCATAAGGTTCGCAGCCGCTGGACAGTATGATCGCACCCACTTGGAGTTTGATATCTTTGGGTTGATCCTCATAATTGATGGCATCGGTAGGGCATTTTTTTTTGCAGAGCCCACATTTGCCTTTGGTCAGGTAAATGCAAGAAGTAGGATCAATGGCGTATTTTAAAGGTACTGCCTGAGCATATTGTACATAAATGGACTTGCGCTTGGACAACCCCCCATCGTACTCATTGGCTACTTTTTTAGGGCATTTCTCCGAACAAACGCCGCAGGCGATACATTTGTCCATATCTACATAGCGGGGATACTGCGTCAGGGATACTTCAAAGTTGCCTTCTTCACCTGTTATGTTTTTGACTTCAGAAAGTGTCAGCAATTCGATATTTATATGCCGGCCGACCTCGACCAGTTTAGGCGAAATGACTCACATAGCACAATCATTGGTAGGGAAGGTTTTGTCAAGCTGAGCCATAACCCCGCCAATGGATGTTGATCTTTCTACAAGATAGACATAATAACCGGTATCGGCTGCGTCAATTGCCGCCTGCATGCCGGCAATTCCTCCACCAATTATCATCATCGCGCCAATTTTTTTTTGAGACATTTTTTCTCCTACTATAGTGACTTATAAAAATTCAATTCTGCTGATATCAAGCATGTTCATCCAAATTCATGTTCATACCCTGTGCTTCGCCAGTGATGCCCATGGAAATTCCAAGCAGCTGGGGGTATACAATACTCGAAAGATGGTGATTTATATCAGGATGAGACACCATCGTCTGTTGAGCCCTGTCAAATTGCATTTGACAATAAGGACAGGCCACACATAAATAATCGGCACCGGAACTCCCGGCATCGACCAGTTTTTTCTTCGTTAATTCCATGGAAAGATGGTCCATGACACCCAGCATGGGAGCTCCACAGCATTCCAGTTTTAATGGCCATTTGATGCTTTTCGCACCTGTCACTCCCACAAGTTCGTCGAACAAAACAGGTGCTACCGGGTTGTCGAACTCCGTTATATCACTGGGCCGCAAGGCATGACACCCGTAATGAGTCGCGATTTTCAACTCTTTAAATGGCCTGGTTATTTGCTCTTTTATGGTATTGATTCCGATGTCATGATAAAGCACAGATAGGAAATGCTTTACTTCTACGGTTCCAGAATATTCCAAGTCTTCTTTTGCAAGTATCTTATTCGCTTCTTCTTTAATAGAAGGATTTTGTTTCATCAGATGGGCTGCTTTTTTCAGACTGCCAAAACAGCACTTGCAAAGCACCATCATGTTTAATCCCTGTTTTTCTGCTATCGCAAGGTTCCGGGCGGCCATCAGGACAAATGTTTGATTGTCGGTGTTTCTGATAGGATTGCCGCAACATTTAAATTCTCGATTATCTGCAACCTCAATGCCGAGTTTTTCTAATACGGCTCTGGCTGAGAGTTCATACTGCTGCACTCGGGCCGGAATGTTACAGCCAACAAATAGTGTAAATTTCATCATCACTTCCCTGAATAAAAAGTATTGAAAATCCTTTTATGTATTCTGATATTAAGTCATTGCCATTTTTAAGTTTAAGAATGACTCGCCTCCTTTACAGAAAGGTTTTTGAGTTCATATAGTATATCCGTTACTTTTACACCCTGAGGACAGTGCTCCTGACACTGGTAGCAGGTCAGACAATACCACAGCATTCTAGAGCCCATGGCCAGATCTTTGATGCCGAATCCCATGGAGCGCATGATTTGATGGGGCAGCAAGTCGAGGTTTTCCTGTGGATCTTCATAATTTCCGACCACAGGGCACACGGTGGAACAATTTTCACATGCAAAACAATAGGAATATGTCCCGGCACGGTCCGACAGGCCGGCTGTATTTTTGAATTTCCGGTTTGCCGATGTCAAAGGGATGATTTCATGGGATTTATGTAGTAGTTTATATTGATCGGTTAATTCTTGTCGGGCTTTTGTCAATGGTTTGTCATACTGCTCAAAATCAAATTCCTGGAGTTTAAGACCACGGTAATAGGAAAATGGCGTCAATACCAGGGCAACTGAATGCCCGCGTTGTATCATTTCTTCCCGGACGTTAAACCAAAGATCACGCAAATTAATGCCTGCAGGACATGCAACCGTACATCGATCACAATTGGTACACAGGTATATTCCCTGTTGAATCGCTGCAAGCCCCTTGGCACCGATGGTTTTGTCGGCAAAATAATCCTTTAGAAATGCCATTCTTTCAGAGGGTAGAATCGCCTTGTTGCCAATGCTGTCAAAAGCAACCGCGACAGAGCATCGGTTGCTGCACGTTCCGCAATGCGTACAAGCGTCTAATTCCATCATCTGACGGGTCTTGATGTTGGCCGGATCTGAGGTTTTATCCATAACAGCGTTGGCTATAAGGCTTGTCGGCGTGGTAAAAACATGAAACATCTTGCTGAAGGGCAGAAATGCAAGTCCGAAAAAGCTGGCCAGGATATGAACATACCAGATTTTTTGATAATGGTTGTATGAGGTGAGTTTGGTCATTTCCATGAAAATGCCGGAAAGGATGATTATTGCCAGTATAATTATGGCGTAATAATCTTTTGATTTGGTTTTAAGGCGCGGTACCTTCAGAATAAATCGACGGTAGAGGGAGATAGCGACACCTGCAAGCACCATGAGTCCTGAAACAAGAAGAAAGGGGTTTAGTTTTAAATAATAATCGTCGAAAAGAGACGTTACTATGATTTTATCAAGGGCGTGTGTGAACAAAAGGAACATGAAACCAATGAAAATGAGGATATGCATCAGCCAGCGAAGGAAGTCCTCATTCAGAATCCGCATCTGTAAAAGCACATCTTGAAAAAAAACTTTGATGATTATGAAAATTTTCGGGCTGAATATAACAGCCAACAATCCTTTTAAGGCAGTCCGGATTCTGGGTGATGCCGGTGTTGATACCGTTCGGTTTTTCATATCGATACTGAAACGAAACCATCCGGAAATTTTATAAATCAGACCGACTCCAAAGACGGCCAGAGCCACGTAAAGAGTGATATTATAGAACATTTGTCAGCGTTCCTTTAAGATTCGTTTCCATTTTTGTCTTCATCTTTTCCGGCCAGAAAATTCCAGAAACAGGCAATACCAATCAGAGAAACAATCATCAGTAAATAGATAACTCCTTTGGTATGCGTGTAAAAATTCTGATAGGTGTAAAATAAGGTTTCCATAAAAGATCTGCCTCCCCAGATGATTTTTATATGTTACTTAATGGGTATCCTTGTATTCCGGATGTTCATATAAAATAGGCATCCTTGTTACGATAAATCTAAAAACGACAATGCCGACAGTGACGACAAAGATCGAAATGGCGATTTCCATCCAGTGCGGGAAATATCTTCGGCTGGCAGGAAGAAGCCAGTTAAATGCAATCAGACTTACATTAAGTCGGTTGATTACAATGCCAAGAACGGTCCACGCTGCCGTCCACTTTATCAGTTTTACATCCTTATTTCGGACTCCGAGGGCATAGAAAAAACACGGAAGAGCTACAAACCCGATTATTTCCACAAGAAACCAGAGTCCATATGAGGTGTCGAGCAGGTGCCAGTGATTTCCGGCTGCGATCCCCATTACCTTTATTATAAAATAACCTGCAAGAACCCAAGATGCCGCTTTCCCAAAACCCAACATTACGCCTCTGTTTTCATCTATGTGAGTTTGGTCCATTTTGTGTGCAAAATAATGATGGGAGAGGGTGCTTTCAAATATTACCATGGATAGTCCTGCGATAATGCTTGATATGAAAAAATAGACCGGCAGGTAAGGGGAATACCATAAAGGATGAAGCTTTGACGGAGCAATGAGGAACAGGGCCCCCAGAGATGACTGATGTAATGTGGAAAGTACAACGCCAAATACAGTCAAAAGCAGCGTCAATTTAATAATGAGTGCCCGCACCCTTTTCAAACCCAGCCATTCCAGGGCAGCCGGCACAAATTCCAGAAATAAAACCGTCAGGTACAGAGCTACGCAGGCGGCCACTTCAAAAAGAAGAGATGTTGTTCCCTGCTGAACTATAAATGGATATGGAAGGCGCCAGGGCCTGCCAACATCATAATGCAGAGCAAAAACTACAAGCGCGTAACCAAGAAACCCAGTTAGTATCGCCGGTCTCACAGCCGAATGGTATTTTTTCATTCCGAAAAGATAGCAGGCAGCCGATGTAACATACCCTCCTGCAGCAAGTGCGACACCTACAAGAAGATCAAAGCCAATCCATACCCCCCATGGGTTATCGTTGGTTAGATTGGTAACCGTTCCCAGTCCATTCGTAAATCTAAGGATGCTGATCACAATTCCTATGGCGATGATTGAGCCGGTTACAACATTAAAGGGGGTAATCCATGTCCTATCTTCCACAAAGGCTTTATTAGACATTAGACATCCTCCTCTGTTGTCGAATGGTCATCATCAAGCGCTTCAAGTTCCTGTTTAAAATTAGCTTCTTTTCGTTTAGAGATGGCATAAATACCCATTAAAAAGATAGGCCATAACCCCGCAACTATCGGAACAATTGAAAGCGCTCCGGATGTCAGATCTGGCGCCGGTGTAATGCCCAGATCTTCCCGCATACCTATCTCTGAAAACGGAACACTTGAAAGATAGAGCCAGCTTGTACCACCCATTTCGGTTTCGCCATATATGTGGTCAATATATTTGCCCGGATACTTGCGGATTCTCTTACGTGCAAGCTTGAGTAAACTTTCTCGTTTTCCGAATGTTAAGGCTTCCATGGGACAGGCTTCAACGCACCCGGGCAGTTGGCCTTTTAATAGCCTGGGATAACACATGGTGCATTTGGTTACCCGGGGAGTAATCGGTTCGTCATATTCATAGGCTGGAATATCGAATGGGCAGGCGATCATACAATAACGGCATCCAACGCACACATCAGGATCATAGATAACGGCTCCCAGTTTGGTTTTTTTAAACGCCTTCACAAAGCAGACGGATGCACAGGCAGGTTCAAGGCAGTGATTACACTGAAGTTTTTTAAACAGAGGCTCTTTGTCACCTCGATTGTCGTATTTATTGACAACGGTATAGGTCCCGGCATCTGTTCTCCGTTCTTCAGAAAGAACGGAAATATCTGTAAATGACTTATCTTGCGAAGGGAGTCCATTCACCTTGTTACAGGCTGCCTCGCAAGAACGGCAGCCGACACATAATGAAATGTCGTGCAATACACCAAAACTGCCGGGATAACCTTCAAAATGTTTATTGCCGGCGGCAAGGGCAGATTTGCCGGCAACAGCGCCTACACCTGCTGCACCAAACCATCCCAGAAATTTTCTTCGCGATATGGACATTTTTACACTCCAACATACTTCCTTACGATTTATTCAATATTTTTGATTTTATGACATTCTGTACACCCAGCTGGTTTTTCTATATTCATCTGTTTATGGCAACCCATGCATTGTTGATGATATGCTCCTAATATAGCTGGTTTTGTGAGATTTTCTTCATCCCATCTTTTGCCATGACAATGCCCGCAGTTCGTCGGTCTCATTGACACAGGACTCTTATGATGACAGCCTTGGCAAATCGTACCTTTCTGGTCATGAAAATAGCTTGCCAGTTTGCTATCTTTGATCTGATTGTTAAGGGCTTTGACAACCTTGCGATGCGGAAAATCAACGGCCTTGTATTGTTTGGAAAGTCTTTTGATCGTGATTTTTTCAGGAATGTCATCCTTTCTATAAGTGCCGGTTAAACGGCTTTTTGATTGGAGTACTGATTTGACAATGGATTTTTCAAAATCCGGATTTAAGGGTCCTTTTATCTTTCCAACTGGTACTGCGTGGCATTTAATGCATGAAGCATCTTTTATATCACGGTTTTCGCCCATGATCGCATGGCAACCCGCGCAGTTCTCCTCTTTTTTCTTTGCATCATGGCAGCCCTGACAGCTTCTTTCCGAACCTACCTTGTGCATGGCCTTTTCAAGAGTTACCTCTTTCACACCATTTAATCCATTTGATCCACCATTTGATCCACCATTTGATCCATTAAGTGTATGACACTCATTACAGGACTGTAAACTTTCATGATGGCAAACCCTGCAGGTGTCGTTGGAATTCTCGTGAGCCCTGTGATCGAAGGGGACAAAGTCTAACCTGTTTATGTCTTTACCAGCCGCTGTCCTTTTTGGTGTTGTTCCGAGAAGAACAATATCCGGCTGTTTCCGATCCATTCTGGGAATGGGAGTCCGCTTTTTTATCTTCTGCTGTGCCGCTGAATCGTGGCATCCTGAACATTTCAACGGGGGATTGATCTGTTTTTCAGTCTGTTTTTCAGCCTGGATTTTGCTATGACAATTAATGCAGGCCATATGTGATGCAAGGCTCATGGATATCAGGTTGTCTTTTGTTTCATCCTTATGGCAGTACCGACAGGTTCCTTCTTTTCCTTTGGCATAAAAAAGTATTTTTTTCGTTTCGTCATATTCATGATGGCATTGTTCGCATTTGTTATTCCTTGCTTCAGAATGACGGAAGTGAAGTGATTTATCGAACCCCATTGGTTTTCTGGAAGATAAATATTGGTCTTGTCTATTGTGACAATCATCGCATTCGACCGGTCCGGTCTTCTCTTGGGCGACTTTCATTTCTCCGTGGCAGGATATGCATCCCTCGTGATAAATGTTCATGACCTCTATTCTGCCCGTGTCCATGGTTCGCTTGAATTTTGGGTACATACGATCGTTCTCTGTCAAATGACAGGTTGTACAATCTTTATTTTTTTTGGCCAGGACTTCGGTATGAGAATCATGGAGGAATTCAACAGGTGGTTTTTCAAGCTCTCCAAAGGCAGCCATAAAATTTATTTTTATCACATCAGCCCGTTTCCGGGTTGACTCCTCTACCATAGTAGAACTATAGAGGCCCGTACTGTAAAAGCAGCCAATGAAAACTGTAAAAACGGCAGACCAACGAAGCCAATATTTTCCCTTCTTCATATTCCGTTTTTCCTTAAAAATCATAATTTTGAACATGTTTCTTCTAAGAATTTTCGTTCAAATATATAATAAGTTGGTAAGGTTTAGTTTACCAAACGTGTTCATATATAGGATATTGAATTGTACGTCAATGACAAATGTATCTGGATTTTCCCTAAAATTTATTCTGTAAGGCTTATATCCCATTCAGTTAAAAAATTTAAATATTCCCGACTGATTTTTTTGTTCAAGATATAGTGCGAACAATAATATTCTCTGCAACCCATGGGACGTCGCTTATATATAGTACATCTTCCGGAACTGTTTAAATAAGGACATGCATATATTTTTTGACCGTTATTGAGGTTAAGACTGACTGTCTCTCCTGTTTCAGGATATCTTCCGCAACAGCT
>CAZTYY010000030.1:0-23351 GCA_964617785.1 uncultured Desulfobacterales bacterium
CCTAAAACCATAGAAAAAACTCTTATAAGGGAGGTTGCTACACGGTCCGCTGCGGCTGAACCCTTTGAGTTATAAGCTGCCATATGTCCGAATTCATCTCTAACAAGGACATTGAAATAGTAATCGGTATTGGAATCAAGACCGGAAACATCAAAAGAGTCAACATAACCCCCGTCCCTAATAATCGTTCCGTTCGATTCAATTTCAGCAACAGTACTGATATTATCACTTGTCGATTGAACAACTTTATATTGCAAGGAAGTATCTTCGTCATCACTTCCATTATCTGTGGCCCTATTCCAGCTCAATGTCAGCGATGCCGGCTGAGCATCACTTATCGAAAGTCCACCTCCCGGTTCCGGAGCGTTTGTGATGGTTTCGTATATTGTCTTGATTCCTGCTATGTCCCTGACAATTACATTAAAATAATAATTGGTACCGGCTGTTAGACCTGTTACTGTTTTTAAATCAATATCTTCTTGTACCCAACTATCACCCCAATCATAAGGAGACTCGTCATTATCTTCTGCATTATACTGACCACCTTCCTCCAGATTTCTGATATTATCGGAAGTTGAATACACCACCCGGTATTCAAGCTCAGAGGCATCGTTCTTACTGTCTGTAGCCTTTGTCCAGTTCAATATGATGCTTTCCTCATTCTCGTCGCTAATGGATAGAATGCCGTCATCCCCTGCTTCAGGCTTTTGAGATATGGTCGTATAGGTTGCCGTATTACCCGCTTCATCCCTTACAAGCACATTGAAATAATAGCATGTTCCATATGGAAGCCCTGAAATATAGCCATCTGCAATATCTGCACTTGTCGCTATATCCGTGGTCCAGATCTGCTTATCTTCTGGGGTCATGTCGTTATCTATGGCACTGTTAATATTCCCGATATTGTTTGACGTTGAATATACTACCCTATACTCAAGGACCGTGGGTCCGCTGGTGTTGTTGTCTGATGCCTTGGTCCAACTCAGTGTTAAAGCAACTTCATTTGTCTCATTATTTTTTATTTCATCGCTTATTTCCAATACACTGTCATTTCCAGGCTCAGGAGCAGTAATATCAATTGTTTTGCATGTATCCGGCGTATAGGCAGTTGCATTCCAGTATCTGTCCCGCACAACAACGGTAAAATAATATTCTTTACCATCATCAAGGTCTTTCACATCAATGGATGTATTATCCTGCACCCAGGTGATCTCTTCTTCTTCTCCGTCAGAATTTTCAATAATAAGCGGAACCTCCCTGCCATATTGAAGAGCTGAACTTGCAGTACCAATAACATCATATATATGATATACAACTTTATATTCAAGATACTGCTGTACGGTATTGTCATCTGTTGCTTTTGTCCAGTTTACTGTCAGCGAAGTTGGTGTGATATTTGTAAAGTCGATAATGGTCCCCGGCGACGGGTGAGCGTCCTGCTCACCGCTACACCCTGCTATTGCAAAAAAAACCATAATCAACAATGCTGCTACAAGTTGCGCTGGCCTATTGCTTGACATGCAAACCTCTTAATCAATCTTAAAATTTTTATCCTTTTTATTTACCTTTTAGTGCCCAGTAGTTCAAGCAAAATATGCCTGCTTCGCCCAAAAACATTTACAAAGTTTTCGCCCCTGAACGCTGTTATCTCAACAAAGCCGTACCACCGTGCCCTTTTTTCCATTGAATAGGCGTTTTGAAAAACAGGCCTGAATCAATTTTAATTAATAGTTTTATCTGTAATTATTTGGCTTGGTACCCTTTGGGGAAGAAACAGGGCATAAAGGAAGGACAGCTAAAATTAACACCATAAAAAAATAAAAAGGGAACGATTTTCCTGAAAAGACGTTAAAAACAGATCCAATATCTGTCGAAATAAAACAACCACCTGAGCCTCCGCTATCCGCACTTGCTGCACTCCTGACACTATCTCTTTTTATCGTTTCTCAGAGCTGGTCTCAGAACTGGTGAACTTCTCAGAACCGGCGAACTGGTGGTAACCTATTCCGCCATTCGTTGCTGTTCTGCTCCTTTCACTGCAGCGGCCCCTCTGCTTAAGGCCGGAACGCCTTTCTGGAATACACCATGAATATGAAAAAATTCTTCTTTCAACGCCGCTTCGTCTCTCGCAATAGCAATCTGCTGTAAGCATTAAAGATCCCTTTCGTTGCCATTATTTAAAAGTAATTGAGAAAAAAACAACTGCCCTAAATCTTTAAGAAAAGCACATTTAAAATAAATTGATAAGCAATATTCATGCCTGAATTCATTAGTTTTTTTTTACAAAAACCCTATAACGCAATCTGTACAGGCGTATTTTAAGGCTTGCGTTTGTGTCACAAGATTATATGAGCACAATATATACTAAAAGATCCATAGCGCAAATTGTGTTTCCAGTTACAATTTTTTCACTCGCCGGTTACAATTTTTGCACGCTTTTGCAAAAACAGGCCCATTTATACTTGGTCTATACTTCATATTTTTCTGTTGTTGTCTCAGGCGCTTTAGTCTATCCTGTCACTCGAGCCAACTAAAGAATGATGATCGTTGAATACTTACAGCTTTGCAAATGACGATGTTAAATAGCACAAGCTCATTTCAACGAAAAATAACCTTTAAAACTGATTAATAGAAAATAAGGGGCGGAATTTATGAAACCGGTTTTCGGAATAAGAGGCAAGCTGCTTGTTTGGTTCTGTTGTTTCTTATCAATTTTCTATGGGACAATTCTTGTTCTTTTTATTAATATTAAACAGATAGTCAATATTTCCGAGAACATTGTTAACAGGAATTATGAAATAGCAACAGTATCAAAAAAAATGATTGAAAATCTTTTAAGTATTGAAGAATTCGGGAAAAAATATGCTCTGCTTAAAAAAGATGATTATATACTCTTTTTAAAAAAGGCAAACAGCGAATTTAAAAAGAATCTTGAAAAAATCTTGGTAATGGAATCAAGAGGGATTGTCATTTCAGATGAATGGAAAAAACTGTCTGAAACCTATAAAGCAAGCAGTGCCGCATCATTTGGAGAAAATTTTGCTGCCCGGTCACAACCGACGTGGTTTCCTGAAAAAAAAATCAATGAATGGATCGATCAACTGTCCAAAATACGGAATGAGAATGAGAAGAACGTTGAAGCTTCAACACGCAAACTGAACCAGCTAGGGCAAATCTCAGTCCGAAACAGCTTGATTGGCCTCGGTTTTTCAAGTGTAGTTGGCCTGACAGGCATTCTTTTTTTGTCATATTCCATGATTCGCCCGCTAAGGGAGCTCATAAGGGGAATAAGGTCGGTATCAAGAGTGCAACCCGGTGTCCCAATAAAAATTCGATCCTCCGACGAGTTCGGAGAACTGGCTCACGCCTTTAATGAGATGTCGGATCAGCTTAAGGAGGAAGAAAGAATGAGGTCGGATTTTATTTCCATGCTAAGTCATGAAATCAGAACGCCCTTGACTTCAACCCGTGAATCAGTGAATATGATCGCCGAAGAAGTAATGGGCAGCATTAATGAGCGCCAAAGGAAATTTCTTGAAATCGCAAGCGTGGAAATCGGACGGATATGTGAGTTGCTGAATCACCTGATGAAAGTTTCACGCATGGAGTCATCAGCCCTGAAAATTCACAATCGGCCTTTCAATGCACTGGAATTGGCTGAAGGATGCGTGAGGCGCTTGGAACATATTGCAGAAAAAAGAAATATCCGTTTTGAAGTCATGAAAAATAAAAACCTGCCCGACACTATGGGAGATCCCGATCATATTCAGCGCGTATTTCATAACCTTCTTGATAACGCAATCAAATTTTCAGGAAGGGGGAGTTTAATCAAAATCGACATTAATCCTGATAAAACCAAAAAAAATCTGATTTTTTCCGTTTCAGACAACGGGCCCGGTATCCAGAAAAAAGAACAATCATTAATTTTTAACAAATATTATCAAACAAAAGAATCAAGGGATCACATGGATGGTGTCGGCCTTGGATTAAATATTTCAAAAAGCATTGTCAGGGCGCATAAAGGTGAAATTTGGGTTGAGAGCAGGGAAGGAGAAGGAAGTACGTTCTACTTCACTATTCCTGTTGTAAAAAAGGGATAGGCAGACGACTTTACGGCAATGAAAATAAATAGGCCAAACAGAATATCGGTTTTCATACTGGCAGCAATTTCAATATGCTCCGGCTTTTTCAATGCCTTTGGATGTGCTTATTTTGACAAAATGACGCCTGTTGTAATTGACAATAAAAGCCATCATCATTATAACGCTGAGGCGATAACACTTGAGAGGGGAAACCAGGCGTTTCAAAACAATGACTATAAAAAAGCTCTTGAAATTTATCGAATGCTAAGCCAGCTTGCCAGGAACGGGGATATCCGTAGAAAATCGCTATATGGTCTTGCATGTACGCGCCTGGTCCTTGCCGAGAGCCCTGAAGAACTGAGTGCATCGATAATTCTGTGGGATGTCTGGAGCCAACTTGAATCAGCGGAAACAAAAGATGAGTATCCAATATTACTGAGGCCTCTCCTTCTGCAAAAAGGGTTGCCGGAAAAAATAAAAATAGAGCCAATAAAAACCGGAAAAAAACCGGATGCCAATAAAAAATTAAAAAAGATTATTGTCGCCAAGGACAAGGAAATACTGCTCCTGAAAAACAGGATGAATAAAATGGATAAAGAAATCAAAAAACTTAAACACCAGCTAAGTTCTCTCGAAGCTATTGATAAAAATATCAATCAAAAAATGGCCGAGATAGACTAAAGGGGGCAAAGTGAGTGACCCAAAACACACTGTGCTCATAGTCGATGACGACTTGAATGTACTTGAAGTCATAGATGCACGCCTTTCCTCAAATGGCTTTCACGTATTAAAAGCCTCTGGAGCTGAAAAAGCCCTAAAAATTCTTCAAAATGACCATGTGGACCTGATGATTTCCGACATGAAAATGCCAGGAATGGGAGGACTTGACCTCTTTAGCGAAGTACGGGAATTTCGCCCTGGTTTACCGGTAATTTTTTTAACCGCCTATGGATCAATACCTGATGCGGTTAGTGCCGTCAAAGCAGGTGCTGTTGATTATGTCGCCAAACCATTTGACGGGCATGAGTTACTGCGCAAGCTTCGTGAAATTCTAAAAAATATTGAGCCCGGACAAAAATTATTAGAGGACAATAAAGCTTCCTCCGAGAATATATTGGATACAAAGCAAAGCCCGGCCATGCAGGAACTGATGAAATTGATTGAAAGAGTTTCTGTAAGCAGTGTCAGCGTGTTGATCTTGGGTGAAAGCGGTTCAGGCAAAGAGCATGCGGCACGCCTTATCCATCAAAGCAGTCCGCGCAGAGACCGGCCTTTTATTGTTGTAGACTGCGGTTCAACACCTTCCGGCATCCTGGAAAGTGAACTTTTCGGACATGTTAAAGGAGCATTCACTCACGCCATACGCAATAAAAATGGACTGATAAGTGAAGCCGATGGCGGCACTCTTTTTCTGGATGAAATAGGAAATATTTCTTCTGACATGCAAATTCGTCTATTAAGATTTATCGAAGACCGGAAAATTAGAAGAATAGGCGATGTAAATGAAATATCTGTGGATTGCCGTGTCATAGCCGCGACAAATTCGGATCTGATTGAAGACATGAAGGCAGGACGATTCCGCGAAGATCTTTACTATCGGCTGAGAGTTGTTACTCTTAATATTCCGCCTTTAAGAGAAAGAAAGCAGGATGTCAAGCACCTTGCACGGCATTTTGTCAAATCATTCTGCAACAATAATGACATTCCGATCGTAGAGCTTCCATCTGAAACAATAAAGTGGCTTAGCAATTATCCGTGGCCCGGCAATGTCCGAGAACTGAAAAATGCTCTGGAAGCAGGTATTGTATTGTGTGACAATAGCGTCCTTCAGCCTGAAGGTCTTCAGCTAACCGGCCTCCCGGACATTGCCGATGATAATATGCTTGAAAAACCGGAAGCGTTTTCACTTGAAGAAAGCGAACGAAGCACAATCATCAGGGCACTTAAAGAAACAAAAGGTGTTCAGAAAGATGCGGCAGACCTCCTCGGTATCAGCCGCAGAGCGATTCATTATAAAATAAAAAAATACGCTGTCGATATTTCTAAAACTCGGGCAGGCAGATAGGAATCGAATATTGAAAATTACAGCCGCCAGTATGTGATCTTTCCGGCCTCTGCACCCGTAGGTTTAAAAAGTCCCTTTACATCGACAACAATCGAGTCGCTCCCCTCGCACATGTTTGCTATCCCTGAAAGGCCGATATGCTTATAATCGGAATGGGCGACTGCTATGATTACCGCATCAACATCTTGTAAGACTTTCAGGTCTTGCAGTTCTATACCGTAATATTCTTGAGCTTCATTTTCGTCGGCAAGAGGATCGTGTACAAGAACTTTTATACCGTAATCTTCAAGTTCCTTTATGATGTCAATTGCTTTAGTGTTTCTTAAATCCGGAACATCCTCCTTAAAAGTGATGCCAAGAAAAGCGACTCTGGCGTTATGCACTTTTATTTCAGCATTGATAAGCAGCTTAACCACACGTTCAGCTACATATTTGCCCATGCTATCATTTATTCTTCTACCGGCAAGGATAATCTCTGGATGGTAGCCCATTGATTCAGCCTTGAATGTTAAATAATAAGGATCAACACCTATACAATGTCCTCCGACAAGCCCGGGTCGAAAAGGCAGAAAATTCCATTTTGTCCCGGCTGCCTCAAGCACTTCCGTTGTATCAATTCCCATTTTATCGAAAATCAGGGCAAGTTCATTCATCAGAGCAATATTTAAATCTCTTTGCGTATTTTCAATCACCTTGGCGGCCTCAGCGACTTTTATCGAAGAAGCTCTGTGAATTCCGGCTGTTACAATCTTTCCATAAACATCGCATAAAAAATCGGTAGTGTCATCATCGGAACCTGAAACTATCTTTACAATTTTGTCCAGCGTATGAACCTTATCCCCGGGATTTATCCTTTCAGGAGAATACCCTACTGTAAACTCTTTTCCGAATTTCAACCCTGATTCTTTTTCTAAAATCGGAACGCAGACCTCTTCAGTCACTCCCGGATAGACTGTAGATTCAAAAACCACACACGCCCCTTTCTTCATTTGCCTGCCTGCAGCAATTGCAGCGTTTTTAACAGGACCAAGATCAGGAATGCGATGCTCGTCAATAGGTGTGGGAACTGCAACAATAATAAGCCTGCACAAAGAAATATCGGTCTGGAGAGCTGTAAACTGCATTTCTGTTTCAGCAAGCTCTTCTTCCGAGACTTCAAGCGTTCTATCTTTTCCCGACTTCAGCTCTTCTATCCTTTTAAGATTAAGATCAAAACCGATAACTTTAAAGTGACGGGAAAGGTGTACTGCAAGTGGCAATCCCACATAACCAAGACCGATTATGGCGATCCTGTCTTCTCTGTTTTGCAACGAATGATAATTAACCATATTCTATTCCTCTGATTTTAACACTTCTATTTCTTTTGCCGTCAAATAGCGCCAGTTTCCTTTACCAAGCGTTCCGAGTTTTATATTCGATATCCTTATCCGCTTTAAAACATCAACACGGTTGCCTATTTTTTCTGCCATGCGCCGGATTTGCCGGTTCCTTCCTTCTAGCAAAGTAATCCGAAAACGCTTCTTAGAAATTCGTTTAACTGTTGCCGGCCGTGTTTTTCTCCCGCTTAGCTCTATTCCTGAAGCAATTTTATCAAGATCAACATCTGAAACAGGCATTGCCAGTGTCACGTCATATTCCTTGGCATGATTAAAGGAAGGATGTGAAAGTTTCTGATGAAGGCTCCCGTCATTGGTCAGGAGAAGCAACCCTGTTGAGTCTTTATCAAGCCGACCAACCGGATATATTCTTTCCGATACTCCGGCAAGAAGGTCAAGAATGATTTTTTCTTTCTTTTGCCTGCAGCTTGAGACATAACCTGTTGGTTTGTTTAAAGCAATATATACAAGTCTGTCGTTTGCCTCAACAGGTTTATTGTCAAATTCAATTGTATCCTTTGAAGGATCTGTTTTTGTACCAAGCTCAGTCACAGTTTTACCGTTCACCTTAATTCTGCCGGAAACAATATAAGATTCACCTTTTCTGCGGGAACAGACCCCGGCAGTCGAAAGAAATTTCTGCAGGCGCATCATCGGCATAAAAGAACTCCAACACCATTATGTTCGGTAATTTGCATTAATCTTAACATATTCAATTGAAAAATCACATGTCAATACAGAGGCTTCTCCTTTTCCGATATTTAAGTCAATGGTGATAGTAAATTCAGGTTTTTCAAGAATCTTTGTTGCTTTTCTCTCTGCATCATCCCCGGAGAAAACTCCGCATGAGACAATTTCAATATCATCAAAATAGATGTCGATATTATCCTGGTCAAGCTTGGCCCCTGACCTGCCCGCTGCAGCAATAATCCTTCCCCAGTTGGCATCCTGCCCAAAGAAGGCTGTCTTTACAAGGTTTGAATTTGCCACCGTATCGGCAATAAGGCGCGCATCACTGTCTGATTGTGCCCCTTTCACCTCTATTTCAACCAGTTTTGTAGCGCCCTCGCCATCCTTTACTATCTGTCTTGCCAGGTCTTTCAATACAGCATCAAGTTCTTTTTGAAAAACTTCCATATCCGACATGGTATTTAATCTGACGCCCGACAGACCATTTGCCAGTAAAAGAACCATATCGTTGGTACTTGTTTCTCCATCGACTGTAATTCTGTTAAAAGAGTCATCAACAGATGAAGCAAGCATTGCCTGAAGCTTATCAGAAGGCGCTTCAATATCAGAACAGACAAAACAAAGCATGGTTGCCATATCAGGACGGATCATTCCCGAACCTTTTGCAACACCGATAACTGTAAAACTTTTTCCATTGATGGTTCCCTTCCGGCTGACCATTTTCCGAACCGTATCGGTTGTCATAACTGCTTCGGCAAAATCGGCAAAGCCGTGGTTGGATAATGAGCCGAGGAGGTCAGGCATGGCCGACTTGATAAGATCAATTGGCAGCGGCGCTCCGATCACACCGGTTGATGCCACAAAAACCATCTCTTCGGAAAGGTCAAGGCCTTGTGATATATATTCCGCCATCAGTATTGTATCGCGCATACCGTTTTTTCCGGTACAGCAGTTGGCGTTCCCACTGTTTGCGATAATGGCTTGTGCTTTTCCCGATTCAATTCTTTTTTTACAAAGACTCACACATGCTGCCTGTACGCTGTTTTTTGTAAAGACCCCGGCAACATTTGCGGGAACTTCAGAAACTATTATGCCAAGGTCTTTTTGCCCGTCTTTTTTCAGGCCTGCCACAACGCCGGCCGCCTTAAATCCAGGGCATTCGATGTTTTCCATTATGCCGTTCCTTAACTTTAATATTTAGTTGAATTGGAGAATTATCTTATGCTATTTTGAGACATCATAAAGTATCATCTACCACTTTTCAATTACTAAGTTATTACGAAGTTTTTATGGGGGCCTGATGAGCATATATAAAATTCATCCCATCGTGATGGGAACAAAAAACTTTGATAAAAGTATGATGACATATCAGTACAACAATGGAAAAAACTTCACTATTCCGATTTTCTGCTGGTATCTGGAAGGAGGGAATAAAAAGATACTGGTTGATACAGGAGAAATGTCCCCGATACAGTCTGAAGAGAGAGAAAAATCGATCAATGGCAAGATCTACCAATTCGAAGAAGGACTTGACAGATTTGAATTGAAGCCGGAAGATATTGATATAGTTATACATACGCACCTTCACAATGACCATTGTGAAAACGATTACAAGTGCTCAAACGCGACATTCTTTATACATGAAAAAGAACTTGAGACAATCCATAATCCACATCCGTTGGATTATAGATATCTTGAGGATTATATAGAAGACATAGAAGAAAACAAACAGATAGAAATTATCACAAAAGACTGTGAAATTGTACCGGGCATTTCGGTCATGCATACGCCTGTTCATACTAAAGGCGGCCTGAGCGTAATCGTCGAAACAGAAAAAGGAAAGGCTATAATTACGAGTTTCTGTGTTATTAAGGAGAATTTTTATCCTCCAAATGAAATAAAAGCCTTGGAGATGGAGGTAATTCCTCCAGGAACCGTTGTAAACGTTTATGATTCCTATGACATCATGCTGAAAATAAAAGATATGGCTGACATTCTCCTGCCGCTTCATGAACCGGAGTTTGCATCCATAGAGACTATATAACGGGACGTATTATTTATCTTTAGATGTATTTTTCATATATTCCTCCCATTCCATTGGAAGGAGTTGTTTTTTCTTATTATTACATTCCTTGCAAGCCGGAGCGACATTCCCTTTTGTGGTTTTACCGCCCCTTGAAAGGGGTACAATATGATCCATGGTAAGCTCACCCGGCGAAATCGGCCTTTTACAGTACCAGCATACGCCTTTTGAGCAACGCCGTTTCCACCATTGGGACTGCCTTAAATCCCTGGCCTTGTTTTTTTCCCTTTTTATATCCGACTCGTCAATATGATACGAAAATTTATCCATATTTTTCTCTGTTATTATGTGTTTACACTTGAAAAAACAAGTTTTTTCTTCTAAAGAGACTTTATGGGATATGTATTCGATTTTCATGATGCCGCCACTTACGACAAGTGGCTCAAAAAGGATCAGAATCGGCATACCCTTGACCTGGAATGCAAGCTTATGGTCGATATGCTGAAACCTTCGCCCGGGGAGACGATTCTCGATATAGGCTGCGGTACGGGTGAAAGCCTGCTTCCATTTGTTAAAATGGGCCTTGACATTACCGGGCTTGATGCTTCACCATACATGCTCGATATTGCGCTTGAAAAAGTACAAAACCGTGCTGCTTTCCATCGTGGATATGCAGAGGACCTTCCTTTTGATGACAACTCTTTTAATCATGCCTGCATGTTTACAACCCTCGAATTTGTAGATCAGCCTCAAAAGGCTATTGAAGAAGCATGCAGGGTTGCAAAAGACCGCCTTTTTATCGGTTTTCTTAATCTTTTTGCAATAAAGGGAATTCAGCGAAGGGTTAAAGGAATATTTTCTGATACAATCTATAATAAAGCCCGCTTTTTCAGCATATGGAAAATAAAACAGCTTGTCAGGTCTGTCGTTGGAGATGTTCCTTTAAGCTGGCGAACCGTTTGCTGCATTCCCGGAGATCCAAACAGGCTGACGGGAAAGCTTGAAAAATCAGAACTGATTCAGCGCTCTCCTTTTGGAGCGTTTGCAGGTGTAGTTGTCACGCTGATGCCCCGTTACAGAACCACACCTATGACGTTAAAGTACAGAACAAAAAAGAATCGCGGCACCATGACTGGTTTTGCCGGGAACGTGAGGTTTGAGGATTCGGATCAGCATCATGGAAGCCTTTCTATACGAAAAACTGGATGAGAATAAAGTCAGATGCAATCTTTGCAGTCACCAATGCATTATTAAAGATGGAAGGAAAGGTATATGCGGTGTCAGGGAAAACAGGTCCGGAATACTTGAAACTCTGGTTTACAATAAAGTTATCGCAAAACATATAGACCCCATTGAAAAAAAACCTTTGTTTCACGTTTCGCCAGGAAGCCTGTCCTATTCAATCGCAACAGTCGGATGTAATTTAAAGTGCCTGTTCTGCCAGAATGCTGATATCGCGCAATTTCCAACTGGAAACCGGGTTTCAATTCCTGGAAAAGATTGCACCCCCGAAGATATTGTGGATGACGCTTTCAGAACTGATTGCCGAACCATTGCCTATACCTATACCGAGCCGACTGTCTATTTTGAACTCGCATTGGAAACAGCAAAACTGGCCCAAAAAAAAGGACTGAAAAATGTATTTGTTACAAACGGTTTCATGACCATAGAAGCCATTCAGATGATCGCTCCTTTTCTGGATGCAGCAAATGTCGATCTGAAGGCGTTTAGTGATGATTTTTATAAAACCCTGTGCAGTGCCCGGATCGAGCCTGTCAAAGAAACCCTTATGGATATGAAATCGCTTGGTATTTTTGTTGAGGTCACGACGCTCCTTATTCCCGGTCTCAATGATAACCCTGATGAAATAGACCAGCTTGCTTCATTTATCGCCAACTCTCTGGGAACTGAAACACCATGGCATATCAGCAGATTTCATCCGACTTTCAAACTTACAAATCGCCCACCGACACCTGTTCAAACGATCATTGACGCCCGCCAAAGAGGCTTTAAGGCAGGTCTGAAATATGTATATACAGGCAATGTGCCGGGAGAAGAAGGAGAAAGCACTTTCTGTTATGCTTGTAGAAAACGTCTTATAGACCGTTACGGATTCCAGGTTAAAAAGAATCTAATTAAAAACAGCAAGTGCCCTTTCTGTGATGCACTGATCGATGGCATTGAATTATAAAAAATCAGACCGTTTTTCGGGATAGTGCTGTTTGTAAATATGATGGGTGTAAATCTGATGAGTTGACATTCAATGTATAGTCTGTTTTTTAAGTTATAATACGACAGGTTTTTCATCATACAACAAAAAAGGGCTGTTTTTTTCAAGTCTTGAGGAGTTGCCATGTCGGAAAAAGTATTTATCTCGCAAAATAATACTGCTACATTTGTTTGTCCTGAATGTCAAAAATCGAAAACTGCGGATGTAAGCAAATACAAAAATATTGAAACAGCTGTCCGGGTCAAGTGCAAGTGTCCTTGCGGACATTCATATTCAGTGCTTCTTGAAAGAAGAAAACATATCAGAAAGAACCTTAATCTCATCGGCACATTTATTAACAAAAAAAATTCTGCTCAAGGCAACATGATTGTTACAGATCTTTCCCGCTCTGGATTGAGAATCAAGCTTAACTTTCCCCAAGACTTGGTACCCGGAGATAAGCTGAAACTTGAATTTGTCCTCGATGACAAACAGCGATCCGTCGTCAATAAGGAGGTTATTGTAAGAAGCATCAAAGACCTGTCAATCGGAGCGGAATTCTCCCACACCGAACACTATGACAAGTTAGGTTCATATCTTCTTTTTAATTTCGGATAATCGGTTTTAACTATTCAGGGAAATCAGGCTCATAAGCCCTTCCAAGTACGGCCGACTGCAAGTATTGCGGAATCAAAAGAACAAATCTCACCATCTATGCAATTCTTTTTTTATTGACATAATACAGCTTTTATGAACGATATCTGTCTTTAATGTTGATCCTAACATGATTCATGCATAAGCGGTTTGGAATAGATACTGCAAACGTATGGACGTATGGAGGTTATCAATTGTATGGTTTAGAAGCAATAAATGCTCATAACGGATGGTCAATCGCTGTTATCGGTGCAGGAATAGTCTTTACAGGCCTTGTTGCGCTCTCTGTTGCCATATCCCAATTGCACAAGCTGCTGCTTCTATGGGACAAGAGAGACAAATTCTTTAAATTGAACGGCCAGAACAAGGAAGAACAGAGTGATATCACATCCCCTGAGCATTTCCCCCGGGATATCAATGAGGTTGCAGAAATCTATAAACCGGTTTTTGCGAAATTGGAAGAGTCCTTTCAACTCGCTGGGCTTTATAAAATAGCCCAAAAATATAACTTTCCGCACCCCCATCTAACGATTAAAGATTTCAGGCAGGCTCAAATACTGGTGCCTGTTGGGAATGGCTTCTTTAAATTGAATATTCAAACCAATAAGGGCTAAAGGTTAAATATATGATCGATATGTTATTACAGTTCCTGGCAAACACCGGATATTTTCTTGCTGACTACAGACACGTTATCATGATAGTGGTCGGATCTATTTTTGTTTATCTTGCTGTGGCTAAAGAATATGAACCACTGCTTCTTGTACCAATAGGTTTTGGCGTTATTGTGGGCAACATTCCTTTTTTTAAAGGGTTCGGTCTTGGCATATATGAAGACAACAGCGTCTTCCATTACCTCTATTTTGGTGTGACAACAGGCATTTATCCATCGATCGTTTTTCTCGGCCTGGGCGCAATGACGGACTTTTCCTCACTGCTTGCAAGGCCGAAACTCATGCTTCTAGGCGCTGCGGCACAAATGGGTATATTCTTCACTCTTCTTGGCGCTTTCGCCCTCGGATTCGCGCCAAGAGAAGCTGCATCGATTGCCATTATCGGAGGAGCTGACGGACCGACATCAATATTCCTGACAGCAAAGCTTGCACCGAAACTGATAGGACCGATTGCTATTGCGGCATATTCTTACATGGCCCTTATTCCTGTTATTCAACCGCCGATCATGAGGCTTCTTACAACTCGGAAAGAAAGACTTATTAGAATGTCCGAACCAAGGGAAGTTCAAAAAAAGGAGCTGATTATTTTCCCCGTTATCGCGACGCTGCTCTGCTGCATGCTGGCACCGACCGCACTGCCGCTTCTTGGTATGCTTTTTCTGGGAAATTTTTTAAAGGAATCGGGTGTTGTGGAACGTCTGGCAAACACAGCCCGGAATGCGGTAATAGATACAGCCACAATACTACTCGGATTTACCGTCGGCATGAGCACTCAGGCTGACGTATTTCTAAATCCAAAATCCCTCAGTATCTTTGCACTCGGTGCTGTAGCGTTCAGTATAGCAACCGCTTCAGGGATTATTTTTGCAAAAATAATGAACCTGTTCCTCAAGGAAAAGATTAATCCGCTTCTTGGTGCGGCAGGGGTGTCCGCTGTTCCGGGTTCTGCCAGAGAAGTGCACCTGGTGGGGCAGTCTGAAGATCCATCAAATTATCTTCTCATGCATGCCATGGCCTGCAATTCATCAGGCGTTATCGGCTCTGCTATTGCCGCAGGTGTATTATGGACTTTTATGATCGACCTGCCGGCCTAAGGGCGTTTTGTCCTGTTCCGCTATTCATTTGAAAATGAAGTGCCGACGATATATTCTTCATAAATGGTCGGTTCTTCCTGATAGATTTCGAGCATCTTCTCAAATGTTTTTCTGGCTGGATTTTCCTTCCACCTGTTCCAATGTTCCATTTTTTCCCATGTTCCTATCACCAGCATAACCTGATGATCATCATGAGACATCATTGTAAGGCCTGATATATAACCGGTCATATTTAGAGCCCCTGCACGGAATTCATTAAGAAGTGAAAGAATTTCCTTTGTTTTTCCTTCCTTAAAGCGCCTCTTTATTAATACTTTTACCATGCCTCCCTCCTTTTAATCAGTTCCTTCGACATGTGACGGTTTCATTTTTCTAAGATTATCCGGTAAAGTGTACAACGGCTGAAACCGGAACAAGACGAGCTTTTTTCTGAATATTCGAAAGCTCTTCCTGAAGTATGGTATATGTAACTTTATATGGATGGGCTATTCCCACAGCCTCCCCATTTGTACAGGCTTTCCGGATAAGCTTATTGATCTGTCTGCGAATAGCATTGGGCTCCCTAATATCGTCGAGAAATATATCCCTTTCAGCAAATTTAATTTTTAAAAGCCGTGCCGATGACCGGCAGAGTGTATCCTTGGTGGTACGGCTATCGACAAAATAAAGATCCTTCTTCTTAAGTATCGAAAAAACCTGGTACATTCTAGTAGAAATAGCCGTGATTTTTGATCCCATATGATTATTGACACCACTTATAAAGGGTACTGCATCAATGTTTTCCTCAAGTTGGCTGAGCATCTGATCTGTTGTCATTGAAGATAGAAGGGCACCGGGTCCAGGTTTGATTGCCGGGTACTCGACAGGTTCCATAGGTAGATGAAGCATTACCTCTATCCCCTTTTGATGCGCTTGTGTTGCGATTTTCCGTTGAAGAGGACTGTGAGGTAGTATAGCAAGGGTTATATTTTGATTCAGGTTTAGAAAATTTCTAGCCATAGAGCTGTCATAGCCCAGATCATCGATAATAATAGCTATTCTGGGTTTTCGCTGCCGAGGTATCAAATGGCAGATGACCTCTTTTTCCTTTATTTCCTCTTCCAGACTTGAGAATACTTCAAACTCCGGCATATTGGCATCAATCTTATTCCTTCCCGACACTTCAGTAACCGGGTTAACAATCCCTTTTTTTTCCTGAAAGAATAAATATCTTGCAGTGACGCCCGCCAAAACAACCAGAGTCAGAAGAAGAACAATGCCTGACAACGCCCTTAAAATATTGGTTTTAAAATCGCTTCCCTTTTTTCCGGAACGTTTGGCAGACTTCCTCCGGCTATTTTTTTTTGTCATCTATATTTTTCCGAATTTTCCGAATTTTTCTGGCACTATTTTATTTTTGCAACTCTTTAAAAACATTATAACCCAACAGGATATCCAGCGCACGCACCACCTGATTGTCAACCATAAGCTTTTTCAATTTAAGGATTTTATACCCTGTTGTATCATCGACTTCTGATTCTTTCTCGCTATCCCCAGCCGGTTCCTCCGGTGCTGTTTCATTTTTTTCAAGGTCAGGCACGGCTTCAAGATGGTTCTTTAAATCTTTTTCCTTAAAGTATCTGCCTTCCACGACATCGGCTTCATCTTTTTCCAGAATCATTTTTTTTAAGACAATATCAGGTATAATACCTTTTGCCTGAATCGAGTGCCCACTGGGAGTATAGTACCGGGCGATAGTCAATTTTAAACCTGAACCGTCTTTTAAAGGTTTCACTGTCTGGACAGAACCCTTGCCAAATGAAGTTGTTCCTAATATAAGCGCCCGCTTATGATCCTGAAGTGCGCCTGCGACAATTTCAGAGGCGCTTGCACTGCCCCCGTTAATGAGAATAACGATTGGATATTTGCGCTGGACACTGTCAGGTTCAGCCGTGTAAATATTATTCTGATCTTCGAAACGCCCCTTGATGGAAAGAATTGTTCCCTGCCCAATAAAAAGATCGGAAACGCTTATTGCCTGGGGCAGAAGTCCTCCGGGATTATCCCTTAGGTCAATCACAAGACCCTTAAGCTCTTCATCCGTCTTTTCCATCTTTTCTAATGCTTCTTCAAGATCAATAGTTGTTTTCTCTGTGAAATTGTAAATTCTTATATATCCATACCCGGGTTTCAAAAACATATATCTGACACTTTCAACCGGAATAACATTTCTTGTTATTTTAAAATCAATCGGATCAGATTCGCCTTCCCTTACCACAGTAATCAACACTTCCGTACCCTCGGGCCCTTTGATTTTTTTTACTATCTCCATGAGGTTCGTATCTCTCGTTGATTCTCCATCCACCTTCACAATAACGTCATTAGCCTTGACACCAACTTTAAAGGCAGGTGTTCCTTCTATCGGTGATACAACGGTTAAAAAGCCCTTTTTCATTGTTATGACAATCCCGATGCCGCTGAACTCACCCTTGGTATCATCTTTAAGAAGGTCATATGCATCAGGAGGAAGATACATTGAATGAGGATCAAGGCTGTTAACCATACCCTGAATCGCCTTTTGTATCAAATCTTTGGTGTCAACCGGATCGACATAGCCTTCTTCAATATGCTCTATTACATCGGAAAATATTTTTAACTGGCGGTATGTTTCTTCATCTCCGCTTGCCGAAAGGTCACGAAAAAAACCGGTGCCGGCAATAACAAGAATGGCCGCAACAGCAACCAGAAAACAAAAAAGAATGCGCTGTTTCGTTCTTTCAATCATAATATACTCCTTTTATCCTTTCTTCAGCCACTTGAGAGGATCAACAGGCTTTCCATAATGGCGTATCTCAAAATAGAGATTGGCGCCTTTCATGGAAGCTGTATCTCCAACCGTGGCAATAACTTCATCAGGTTCCACAAGCTCACCCTTTGATTTGAAAAGCTCCTCGGCATGAGCATAAACCGTATAGTAATTTTTACCGTGGTCGATAATAATCATGTTGCCGTAACTTTTAAACCAATCAGAGTAAAGCACCTGCCCCCCCATAACCGCTCTGACAGGTTCGCCCATATCAGCCCTAATTTCGACACCACCACAGAAGTTGACAACATCAAAATCGTCATTCCTGTATGGGCCGAAAAAGGAAATTATCTTACCCCTTACAGGCATCGGAAGCAAGCCCTTATAGTCCTCAAATTTTTTAAAAACCTTCTTGCTTTGTTCTTTTGGTTCCACATGAAGAGATATTATCGTCTGGTCAAGTGCTATCGCCGCCTGTTTGAGTGATTCAATGGAAGCAAGGCCCAGTTCTTTTTTATTTCTTACGTCTTCAAGCAGTTTTTTTCGTCTTTCTCTCTGCCGGTTTAAGGATTTTATCTGGTAATTATAATCTTCTTCCAGAGAAAGCTTTTCCTTTTTTTGCAACCGAAGTTTATCAGACAGTTTTGCAAGCGCATCCTGTTTGTTTTTATAGTCTATTAGTATTTTCTCGTCATGTTCAAGAATTTTCTCCATGGCAAATTTTCTGTTGAAAAGACCGAAAACCGAATCAGCAGAAGCGAGTACATTCATTCGACCAATAAAGTTCATCTTATATAAAGCAACCAGGCGCCTGGCAATATAGTCTTCTGTATTTCGAATGTTTTCAAGCAGCTCTCCAATGGCCGCATTGTTTTTAGATATTTTTCCATCAATCGCCTCAAGTCCTTTTCGGAGCGAAGACACACTGAGGCGAGCTTTGTTCAATTCAATTTCAAGGTCATCCAGACCGCTGATGATGGCAGATTCTTTTTTATTGAACTTAACGACTTCTGTCTTGTACTTTTCTATTTTGTGACCGATTTTTTCTGATTCAGTCTCAAACTGTGTTATTTTTGACTGCTGCTCCTGATCGTCTTTATCCATCTCTAATATTCGAACATAGCGTGTCCGGTTTCTGATATATCCTTCATCGCTGCCATGCAATATTTTCAGCCAACCGTTATGACGATCAAGGATTTCAATATATGTCCCACGGCGAATCATTTTTATGATACGCCCTGTCCTGGACGGATCTTTCCTGATATTCAGCTTGTCCGCTGTAACAATACCTGTCTCAACTGATTGATATGCCTCAACTTCGACACAGAAAAGTATCAGGAAAACCGTTGCCGGCAATGTCAGGCATCTAAAAATTGTTTGAAAGAAAGATAGCATCCTACCAGTCCTGCAGACATACTTAACAAAATTATCGCTGCTGAAAGAGAAAAAGGGAGAAATCTTATTTCAATAAACCCGGAAACCATTTCTTTTTCTACACTAGACATCACAAGCATAAAGGATATAAAAAGGATAAGAAGACCTAAGCTTCCACCAACAAACCCCTGGATAGCCCCCTCTATATAAAAAGGTGTTTTAATAAATGAGTCGGTTGCACCTACAAGCCTCATAATTTCAAACTCCTCGCGCCTGGAATAGAATAAAAGCCTTATTGTATTAGCCACGATAAAAACCGATGCCATGAAAAAAACAGAACACATGATGACGCCTGAAACTTTAAAAAGATTAAAAATTCCAGTCATCTTGCCCAGCCATCTCTGGCCATACTCTACGCCTCCTACATGCGGAATCTTTTCTATGACGGCAGCCATACTTTCGACTTTTTTCCAGGTCTGGGCGGACGGTTTCATCCTGATTTCATAAATATCCGGCAACGGGTTGTATTTGAGGTTTTCAAACAAAGATGCCTGCCGTTTCATCTCTTTTTTTATGTTCGATAATGCTTCTGCTCTCGATATGTATCGTACCTCCGCGATCTCTTCAATTTGTAATATTTTACTTTTTATTTCAGGAAGCTGCACATCATGAAGTCCATCTTCAAGGTAAACCATAATCCTTACACCTTCTTTCCAGGAATCCATGACATCGTTCACGTTGATAAAAAATATGGCGAATGTGCTGACGATCAGTATCGATAGCGCAATCGTGATAATAGTTACCGCATGAAGAAAACGATTACCGATAAAATCCTTAAACGCCCTTCTCGTATAAAAAAATGCGAATTCCATATTTATATAGTTATTGCAGGTTTTTTCTTGATTTCAACATCTTTAGATTGCATGCGTCCATCCTTCAGATAGATTACACGGCCTTTTGTTTTATTTATAATATTCTGGTCATGCGTCGCGATAATCACAGTTACGCCCTGTTTATTAAGTGTTGTTAACAGATTAACAATAATTTCGGCAGAGCCAGGGTCAAGGCTTCCGGTCGGTTCATCTGCCAGGATTATACCGGGATCACCGGCAATCGCTCTTGCAACAGCAACTCTTTGCTGTTCTCCCCCGGAAAGAATAGGGGGAAATGATCCGATTTTTTCTTCCATGCCGACCATCCTTAAAACATTTTTAACTTTTTTCTGAATGTATGCAGGTTTTTTACCCGAAACTTCAAGAACCAGTGAAATATTATCAAAAACCGTTTTAGTTGAAATGAGTTTGTAATCCTGAAAAATAATACCGAATTTTCTTCTTAAAAAAGGTATCCTTGTATGGGAAATTCTTGAAAGATTCATTCCTTCAACAATAATCTGACCTTCGGATACAGACTCACCCAAATAAAGAAGTTTCAGTAAAGTTGATTTGCCTGCCCCGCTGGCGCCGCTGATCAAAAGAAGCTCTTTCTCTTCTATATCGATGTTAATATCGGCAAGTGCGATATGAGCGCCATATCTTTTATGGACATGAAACATTCTTATTATGGCGCTGCTGTTATCTTTCATATTCCATCCAGCCCCATAGTCTTGATGTACATGCCTTTGGCATTTAAAGTCATATAGTGTAATGAATAACTTGGTAATGGCTGTGACAGCCCAAACTGTTTATGTTCCGCTTCGAAAATATCTGGCTGTTATTTTACTATGTTGCCACAAAAAATTCAATAGAATTTTTCTTGACACTTTGGTTTTAAATTGACCTGTTCATATTTAGCTGGTAATGCAACCTTGAGCCAAGGGAGTGCTGACAACGGTTTTCCCTTCTCAAAGCCTCCGCTGGATTTCGGATACGGCTTCTTCCTTTTTTTCAGTGGAGGCTTTTATCGAACCATAAAATTAAAAACGACTATTTTTTAAATCTATTTCCATCAAGCTGAAAAGCTGAAAATGGGAACCGAAAAGAAAGGCATTTTTATGATGAAACAGGAACTAACAAAAATTCTATGCGAGAAATCTTTTAAATTCAGCGAAGAACCGGTTTTCAAACTCGTTTCCGGTGAAATGAGCCGCTTTTACATCAACTGCAAACCCACTGTTCTCAGCCCAAGGGGTATGTACCTGGCAGGACACCTTGTGTTTGATGAAATAGGAGATTTGGCAACAGATGCAGTCGGCGGCTTGACATTCGGTGCAGATCCCATTGCCGTGGCAACGGCATTTGTTTCCGAACTCAAGGGAAAACCGCTTAAAGCTTTTTCCATAAGAAAGGAACAAAAAAGCCACGGGATTATCAAATGGGTCGAGGGAGATCTCAACAAAAACGATCGTGTCGTTATTCTTGAGGATGTTGTAACCACCGGTGGATCAACCATCAAAGCCATAGAGCGCGCTCGAGCAGAAGGCCTTAATGTGATAAAGGTTATCACACTTGTTGATCGTCAGGAAGGGGGAGTTGAAAATATTAAAACACATGTTCCTGATGTATCATCCATTATAACAAGAGATAACCTTATGGATATGATCAACAAAGAGCAATAGGGACGTGCCCAGTTTACGGGATATATGTTGCGCTGGCGTTTTCCGATTCCCAGACAGTGATTCTTGATACTTTTACAGGGCCATCACCAATCGATTTCTGGAGTTCTCTGGCAATATAACAGGCGATGTTTTCAGAGGACGGGTTGCCGTCTTCAAAAAGGCCGAGCTCGTTTAAAAATTTGTGATCAAACGTTGCCATGATCGCAGACACATGTTCCTTTAATTCTCCGAAGTCCACGAGAACGCTGGCACTGTTAAGTTTTTCCCCGGCAACGCATGTTTCAACCTTCCAGTTGTGGCCGTGAAGATTTTCACACTTTTCGGAAACCATTTTAAGCTGATGGGCTGCTGCAAAATGGCTGATAACCTTTAATTCAAACATCGATCACTCCTTGCAAAGTTCAAACCCTAACCTTTCTCTGCATGTTTTTTTATAAAACTCTTAAATTTACTCGACAATTTGTCTGATTCAAGCTTGGCAAAATCGTAAAGCAGTGTTTCCTGTTTCTTACTCAGGTTAGTTGGTGTTTTTATCTCCACGATAATCACCTGATCCCCTCGGCGACCGTCCCTCAAGGAAGGGATTCCTTTTCCATGAAAACGAAACGTTTCTCCGAACTGAACGCCTTTGGGGATTTTCAATGTTTTTTTGCCTTCAAGAGTTTTCACCTTAATTTCATCACCAAGGGTAGCCTGAACAAACGATATTGGAACCTTGCAAATAACATGTGTATTTTCACGAGTAAAATAATCGTTGGGCTTAACATTGATGAAAACGTAAAGATCTCCGGGGGAACCGCCGTCGACACCGGCTTCGCCTTCTCCGGTCAATCGTAGTCTGGAACCGTTATCGACACCGGCAGGTATTTTCAGAGAAACCTTCTTTTTCACCCTGACCTGACCAGCGCCTCTGCAATTCAAGCACGGTGAAGAAATGGTTCTACCCTGACCACGGCATGAAGGGCATGTCGTTCGTACTGTAAAAAAGCCCTGGGAGCGTGAGGCCTGACCCGACCCGCCGCATTGTCTGCAGATATCAGGACTTGTTCCAGGCTCGCACATCGATCCATCACAGGTAGGACATGTTTCCATCTTTTCAAGTTCTATCTCTGTTTCTGTGCCGAAAACCGCATCCATAAATTCCAGACGAATGTCATATCTAAGATCAGCACCCGGTCGTCCCCTGCCAGTTGATCTGCCTCTTGAACTAAAGCCAAAAAAGTCCTCAAAGATATCTCCAAAGCTTGAAAAAACATCTTCAAATCCACCGAAACCTGAAAAACCTGTTCTCTCAAGCCCCTGATGGCCATACTGGTCATAGATCTGTCGCTTCTGAGAATCATGCAGGACTTCATATGCCTCGGCCCCTTCTTTGAATTTTTCTTCAGCCTCTTTGTCCCCCGGGTTTTTATCCGGGTGGAATTTAATTGCGACTTTTCGAAACGCCTTTTTTATTTCAACTTCGGTAGCATTGCGGTCAACCCCGAGCACCTCGTAATAATCCCGTTTGTTTGCCATTTAAATTCCTGATATTTTTTAAGTTATTATAGCCTCAGAGATTAACCGGTAGAAAGTATTGCTTATGCTTAATCAACAATAATGGCTATTTTTATAATAATATAACAATTTAAGAAGTTAATGCATAATAGGGAATTGTCAATGAATAAACGTCTATAGGTTTCCCCCAAATTTTATCATGTTTCAAAGAGGAAAAACTAGCACATACATGGGTAGCCCAGACAACGGCAGGTGTCAGTTGACGGCGGATTAA
>CAZTYY010000031.1:0-23335 GCA_964617785.1 uncultured Desulfobacterales bacterium
ACGGGCGGCCTACGGATTCGAAGTCCGGCGCTCTATCCAGCTGAGCTACGGGCGCGCAATTAATAAAACCATTGCAGCGTCATGAGTGTTGCAATGGTTATGTTTTAATGGGGTGAGTGAAGGGACTTGAACCCTCGACAACCAGGGCCACAACCTGGGGCTCTACCAACTGAGCTACACCCACCATAAAAGTAAATATGTTTAACAGATTGATATCTCTATTTCAAGGGGATTTGTCTTGCCGGACATTTTTTTTGCCTTCACAGCCGGGAAAAGTTATTATTGACCTGTGGGGTCGCATTATATACTAATTACTGATCATGCAGCAAAGTATGAAGGTTTTTCAACAGATATTATAAAAAGGTAGGACACATTGTGGGTGATTTCAATGTTTTCGTTATCCGGGCTATCCTTGGGGTGGTATTTGCCGTAGTCCTGGCGCGTTTATTTTATCCGGGAACAAATATTGTTTACGTTATCGGGCTTGCCGTTTTTCTGATCGGCATGGCTTATTTCTTTGAATATTTGAGAAAAAACAAAACAAAATCCTGACACACAGAGTTGCAATTGAAACAGATTATTCTTGGGACAGCAGGGCATATTGATCACGGCAAGACAAGCCTCGTGAAAGCGATTTCCGGCACGGATACAGATCGTCTGAAAGAGGAAAAGGAACGCGGAATAACCATTGAGCTTGGTTTTGCGTCTCTGGATCTTCCGGATGGACAGCATATCGGTATTGTCGATGTGCCGGGACATGAAAAGTTTGTAAAAAACATGGTCGCGGGTGCCACCGGCATCAATATGGTTGCCATGGTGATTGCCGCTGATGAAGGGGTTATGCCCCAGACCCGTGAACACATGGAAGTATGTACGCTTCTTGAAATTAAATACGGACTGGTGGTTCTCACAAAAATTGACCTTGTTGATAAAGAATGGCTTGAACTGGTTACCGAGGATATCCGTGAGTTTACAGAGGGGACATTTTTTGAGGGAGCACCGGTGTTGACTGTATCATCGGCTACTAATGAAGGCATATCTGAGCTGATATCAGCTCTGGGACAACTTGCGGAAAAAATACCTGAAAATCCGTCCTCAGGAATGTTTCGCCTGCCGGTTGACAGGGTGTTTTCCATGAAAGGGTTTGGAACCGTCATTACCGGTTCATTGATTTCAGGGCAAGTCAGCACAGGAGATTCCGTAATGCTTTATCCATCCATGGTTGATGCCAAAGTTCGGGGTGTCCAGGTTCACGGGAAGAGCGTAGATACCGCGACATCAGGAATGCGGACCGCAATAAATTTTCAGGGCCTTGAGAAATCCGTGGTAAATCGAGGAGATGTGCTGTCTCCTCCCAATACCCTTAAGCCAAGCTATATGGCAGATGTTATCTTCAATTTTCTTAAAAGCAATGAAAAACCTATAAAAAATAGAACCCGTGTCCGTTTTCACTCGGGCACAAGTGAAGTAATGGGAAACCTGATACTCCTTGACAGGGATGAACTGGAACCCGGAGAAACAGCGGTTGTTCAGTTAAGGCTTGATATCCAGGTTGCCCTGGTCAAGGACGACAGATTTGTCGTAAGAAGTTACTCCCCTGTTAGAACCATAGGGGGCGGCCAGGTTCTGAATCCGATTCCTGCGAAACATAAGCGGTTCAATTCTGAAGTTGTGGAAGGGTTGAAAGGTATCGTCGGTTCCGATGAGAAAGGAATTATTGATTTTCATGTAAAACAGAACGACTATACCGGTGTTTCTTTTAACGATCTCAAGCTCATGACTAATTTGTCGGATAAAAAACTTCAAAGTGCGGTTAGTATACTTTTATCCGGGAATTCGGTTGTTCAGACCGACAAAGAGAACCGCATATATATTCACAGGGAAACTTTCGAAAAACTTGAAAAGGAAATTTCAGATCGCCTCTCGGCTTATCACGTTTCAAAACCATTAAAAGAGGGAATGCCGCGAGAAGAGTTGAAATCAAAACTGCCTCGGGGTTTAGGTGCTAAGACATTTAACCTTATATTGGAGAGAATAACAAAAGCCGGAATCATAGTACATGATAGGAATATGGTTCGTATGGCAGACCATAAGGTGTTACTCCAGGTAGACCAGGTTGATATAAGAAAAAAAATTATCGCCAGTTATAAGGACTCCGGTCTGACACCCCCATACTTTAAGGACATACAAAAAAAACTTGATATTGAGTCATCTGCTGCAAGAGATGTATTGGCGCTTCTTGTGGATAAGGAAGAGATTGTAAAGATAAAAGAAGAGCTCTATTTTTATAAAGATGCAGTGGAAGAGTTAAAAGGCCGGCTTGTTGAATATCTTATGAATAACAAAGAAATTTCCACTCCCCAGTTCAAGGATATGACTGGGGCTTCCCGAAAATATGTTATTCCTCTGATAGAATATTTTGATGCAAAAAATGTAACCATACGTGTCGGTGATAATAGAAGGCTTAGAAACGGCTGAAAATTGTAGGAGAAATTATGGAAGACTTAGAAAACAAAGAAAATGAAGACAGCGGTGCAACAGGTTTTAAAAGTTTTGCAGCAAAACGCATTATTGTAGGGATTTTGCTGGCTGTTGTCGGGCTTTGGATTGTCGGTATGATTTTCGGTTTTTTCCCAAACGCAACACATACAAACATCAAAGTTGCCAAGACAGACCACGAAGTTGTCAAAACCGATGCTCATGAACTTGCAGACAATGCAGATGCTGTTCACAAAACCGCTGATAAAAAAGCCCCGGCGCCGAAGAGAGCGGTTGAAAAATCTCATATTCAGAACACTGCAATCGAACCGACAGAAGACAAAGTGGTCGGCATCACTTTTGTGAAAGCACTGATCAAACCGCTCGATTATGAGCTGAATGATCGTTTTTATGGCTGGCGTCCAAATGATATCTTCGATTTTACCGATAATGTAAACAGTTTTCAGCTTGGTGTTTTGGAGGTTACGAGAAGAACTGTGGATAAACTGGCAGAAAACATTTCCCGTACGGGAAGTACTGCGTCGTTTAATAAGAACCTTGAAAATGCCCGAAACACCTGTTTTGTCATCGAGGCAGAAAGATTCTGGTTCCCTTCAGCTGAAGGGAAGTACCGTGATGGCCTGGAGGAACTCGAAGCATATGCAAAAAAACTGAAAAAAGGGGAGGCATTCTTTTTTACAAGGGCGGATAGCCTGATATTCCTTTTAGAGGAGTATGAACATGTGCTGGGAAGCTGCGATGACAATCTTGTAAAGTCGAAAGAGGGAGACGGCAGTCCGGTAAGCTTTTTTAAGGCCGACGAATATTTTTATTATGCAAAAGGTGTATCAAGTGCCATGATAACAATGCTGGAGGCCATCGAGGAGGATTTTAATAAAACCCTTGAAAGGAGAAATTGCCTTGCTGAACTGCATCACGCAATTGAATCTTGCCGACATGCCAACCAGATTGATCCCATTGTTGTTACAAACAGTGATTTAAGCGGTATTGTCGCCAACCACCGTGCCAACCTTGCGGCTCATATCAGTCATGCCAGGTTTTATTTAGGTGTTTTGATTAAAACATTGGGCACTTAAACTACAGTCACAAATGCATCGACAATGCTGTCCAGTAACAGCAGACCCTTTGTCGTCAGGCGGCATTTGTGCTCTGAAATGTTAATATATCTTTTTTGACTGAATGTACTGATTGCATCTGCAAACATTTGGTTGAAATCCCTGTCGAATGTTTTGTTAAACCGGAATATATCTATACCTGCTGTTTGTCGGAATCCCAGATAGAGAGCCTCGATCATTTGCTGCTCAGTTGTAAGGGTTTCTTTTTTTTCCGTAGCCAGCAGACCTTTACTCAGATCCTCCATGTACTTCGGTATGGATTTTATATTCCACCTTCGTTGATTATTGTTAAAGGAGTGTGCCGCAGGACCCAGGCCGATATATGGCACAAATGTCCAATACTTTATGTTGTGCCGTGAACAGAAGGTAGGGAAGCGGGCAAAATTGGAGATTTCATACTGTATGTATCCCGAGTCTCCAAGCATTTGCCGGGTTGTTTCAAATAATATGCAGTAGTCTTTTTCAGAAAGATGACGGATAAGACCGGCTTGAAAATCAGCGAACATCGGTGTTCCGGGTTCAAAGGACAGCATATAACATGACAGGTGTTCAGGCTGGAATTGAATCGCTTTTTCGAGATCTGATTTCCAGTAGGCTAACGTCGTATCCGGAATGCCATAGATCAGATCGAGACTGATGTTTTCAAATCCCGCATGGACCGCAGCCCTGACAGTATCGGAAGCGTCATCTGAAGAGTGAATTCTGCCGAGAAAATTCAGTCCCTGATTCTGGAATGACTGAATACCGATACTTAAGCGGTTAACTCCGGCAAGCCTGAACTCCTTTAAAGCTGCTTTGTCTACAGTGCCGGGGTTGACTTCCATCGTTATTTCAGCATCCGGCAGCAAGTTAAAATATTTGAAGCATGATTCAAGGATGGAGCAAATTTGATCGGTTTCAAGAACAGACGGTGTTCCACCCCCTAAATACAGGGTGTCGCATGGCAGTTTATGAGAAGAAGCAAGCCGAATTTCTGTTTGAAGTGCATCTACAAAGGGTTTTTTGAGGGAAAGATCTGTGACGGAATAGAAATCACAGTAACGGCATTTTTTTATGCAAAAAGGGATATGAATGTATATGCCGGCATAACCGGCCTGATCCCATTTCAGGTCAGGCTCCATTGGGTCATGATCCATTTTTGGCAATCGACATGCCCAGGTTAAGGGCTTTTCGGTTAAGGGCAAGAAATTTTTCAGGTATGCGTGTTTCAATTACTTTCATGATAGACTCAGCTTTGACAATATCCAAAAGACTGACAATGGCGCCGAGCATGCAGATATTCAGGACAATCGGATTGCCGATTTTTTCCATGACCATTTTATACATGGGGAGTTCAACTTGTTTCGCATCTGCTTTCCTCAAGGTTTTGACATACCGCATGTCTGTCAGCAGAAGTCCTCCTGGTCTTATGGTGGAATAGAATTTATTGTATGCCTGCTGGGTAAGACATACCAGGACATTTGGCTGAATTACTTTGGGGAACAGGATTTTAGAGTCTGAAATAATAACATCTGAGCGTGCCGAGCCCCCCCGCGCCTCGGGGCCATATGACTGAGATTGCACAGCGACGAGATTTTCATGCAGTACGGCTGCTTCGGCAATAATAATAGCGGCAGTGATCACGCCCTGCCCGCCTGAACCAGAAAATACAATTCTGCACCTTTCCATGGTCAGCTCCTTTTTGTCGCCTTTTCAATGACCTTTTCGTATTCACTGCAGTATTCAGGCAGTTCAACCTGGAGGAATATACCCCTTTCTATCAGGTCAGGATTTTCTTGTTTAGCTTTGGAATTGATGGGAGTCGTATCCTTTTTATAGGTCTCCATCATTTCATACGCATTTCCCGCCTTGTTTCTTCTGCCGAAATTGGTGGGGCACTGGGACATGACCTCAACTACGGAAAAGCCTTTATGAAGTATGGCTTTTTCAAAAATCTTCGACATCTCTTTTGCATGATAGGTCGTTGCCCTTGCCACAAATGTTGCACCAGCGGCAGTGGAGAGTGCTACGATGTCAAACTCATGGTCAATATTGGCATATGGAGCTGTTGTTGCCATCTTCCCATATCCGGTTAGCGGTGAATATTGGCCGCCGGTCATTCCATATATTCTGTTGTTCATCACAATGGCCGTCATATCAATATTTCGTCTGGCAGTATGTATAAAATGGTTTCCACCTATAGCCAAGGCGTCTCCGTCGCCCATTGGAACAATGAGGTTCAGCTCCGGCCTGCTCATCTTGATGCCTGTTGCAAAAGCGAGCGCTCTGCCGTGAATCGTATGGAGAGTATGAAAATCGACATATCCTGTAATTCTTGCTGAACACCCTATACCGGATACCATCACGATTTCATTCTTGCTCATTCCTAGATTTTCCAGAGCTCTTAAAAGTGCGTTCAGGATTATTCCGTGTCCGCAACCCGGACACCACATGTGAGGAAAGAATCTCTCTCTGATATAATCTTTGACAGACATTGATCACACACCCTTTCCCTGTATCAGCCTGATAATATTTCGGATATCGGTTGGTGTTATAAAAACGCCATCTATGCGGTTGGCAAGAAATACTTTTTCCGGATTATCCATAGCCATCTGTATTTCTTTGAAGATCTGGCCCATATTCATTTCAACCACTACAACATGCCGGGCATTTGCACATTTTTGACGCACAAGTCCGTATGGAAAAGGCCAAAGACTTTGAAGTTCCAGAAGCCCGAAACGTTCTCCCCTGCTTCGCCGGTTCTCCACAAGGTGGAGCGCAGATCTGGCCGGTGAGCCGTAGGAAACGAGAATCGTAGTGGCATCTTCAAGATAATACTCCTTCATCCTTGTAATATTATGCACATTGTTCTGAATTTTATCCACAAGATGGCGCAGCAATCCATGGACAATTTTCGGATCGCTTGACGGAAATCCCCACATGTCATGAAAAAGGCCGGTTACATTGTATCTGTGTAAACCGCCGAAGTCTGACATGGGAAGCCTGCCGTCCTCCCTTGGGAGGTAGGGATGATAATCGACTCCGCTCTTAACCGATGTCCTGAGGCGTTCAACAATTTCCAGTTCGTCTTTTTCAGGAATATTGAGTTTTTCACGCATATGCCCCACAACTTCATCAAAAAGGAGAATAACAGGTGTACGGTATGTTTCCGCCATGTTAAAGGCGTCCACTGTGATTGAGAACAGGTCCTGATGGTTGGATGCTGTGAGAGCTATGATTGCGTGGTCTCCATGTGTTCCCCATTGTGCCTGGTTAACATCACCTTGGCTGGCATGGGTTGGCAGGCCAGTTGAAGGCCCTCCCCTTTGTATGTTGACTATTACGCAGGGAATCTCAGTCATTACCGCATAGCCCAATGCTTCCTGCATGAGGGAGAACCCGGGGCCGCTGGTTGCAGTCATTACCTTATGGCCGGTCAGTGAAGCGCCGATGATGGCGCATATAGAAGCAATTTCGTCCTCCATCTGCAGAAATTTACCTTTTATTTCGGGAAGTCGGACAGCCATGTGTTCGGCAATTTCCGTAGAAGGAGTGATTGGGTATCCCGCAAAAAAATCAAGGCCCGCATACAATGCAGCTTCCACGCATGCCTCATTCCCCTGAACAAATTTAATATTCGGGCTCATATATAACCTCTTTATTTTTTGTCTTCTACAATTACTTCTATGGCCAGATCAGGGCACCTGAGCTCACATAGCTTGCAGCAGATACAATCTTCAGGCCTTGAAGCTACGGCCTTGTCGGATTCATCCAGTTCCAGAACCTTTTTTGGGCAGAAATGGACGCATATGCCGCAACTCTTGCACCACTCCCGATTAATGATGTGCTCTTTCAGTTTCGGCTTTGCCATAAAAAGTCCTTCTTGAATTAAAATTAGTGAAAAACAGTCAAAAACAAAGTCGCATGAAACCGTAGCATGCACCACAGCATACAACAGCTAAACAAAACGTTTCATCAGTTCATCTATGGTTGTATCCACATTATCCGGAGTGATTCCAAAACGACTGCAGGCCTGTTCAGCCTGCGAGGTTAAATGCCGATTTTCCAGATCATCGAGACGGGAAAAAAGTCCAAGCCGCCTTCCAACCTGGTAGATCGTCCTTTTTTCCGGAGAAAGGGCAAGAAATGATTTGACCGTGTCCATCATATGTTGTTTAGCGTCAGGCAGTTGCCCTTCAATTTCCTCGAAAAGGTTTAAAATATGATCACTCTTGATAAAGCTTGTAATCCCGTCAAGTGATTCAAGGAACAGTAGAATCTCTTCAGCCATCATCAGATCAGTACATTTTTCAAATTCTCCGGAAGTCCAGTCTTGAAAGAGTTCCACGCTGTTAGGAATAGCAAGGGACCGAAGCCTGATAAAGTCCGGATTGATCTGATTCAAGGCATCCGCAGTTTCAAGTGCATGCACGCGTGAAAGTGCTTTGCCGCCAAGACCCGGCATTACATATTCTGAAAGTTCTATGCCGCTTTTTTTGACTTTTTGACCAGCCTTGATGTGCACATCCTTTGTGGCCCCCTTTTTCACCATTTTAAGGACATCATCCGATCCTGACTCAAGGCCGATGTGAATTCTGTTAAGACCTGCCTGGCCAATGGTGGTAAGATCATTTTCCTTAATCCTGACAATAGTATGGGACCTGGCATAGGAAGTAATCCGCTCAACCCATGGGAAACGGTTTTTCAGGTGCCGCAGGATGTCAATCAGGTCATGGGGTTTAATGATAAGACTATTTGCGTCCTGGATAAAGACCGATTGCATGCCGTTGTTCATCCAGTGAAAGGCAGCATTAAAGGCCTGCAATTCGTCAGGTGCCATTTTACCCGCAGCAGTATGGATTCCGGATTGATCGATGCTGCCGTCTTTGTCTGCCATTCCGCGCAGCGTTTCTATGCTTCTGTGAACAGTATCGATGTCCATCTTTACATGTTCGGCAGGGCGCAGGGAAAAATGTGAACCTTTGTAAACCGGGCAGAAAGTGCAACGGTTCCACGGGCAGTTTCTTGAAACCCTTATGAGCAGGCTTTGCGCTTCACTGGGCGGCCGGATCGGCCCTTGCTCAAAGCCTTGATATGCTTTGGTTTCGTTTTTTGAGGTTGCATTCATGTGTGTTTAATAGTTGGATTTATAATTCTGCCGAGTTAATTTAAGAGTTTATTATATAACTACATTTTAAAATGTTTGTAAAGCCATCATCAATTTATTTTTTATTTAGCATATATTAATCAAAAAGCAAGGCGAATAAATGTTGCCGTACGTCAAAACCATCTTGAAAATTATCTGCATTTTTTTATTATTTATCTGTTACTAAATCTCCACTATAATTAAAAGAAAACTGTCACTTTTGACGTTGACGTTTCCCTGTTATTAACTCGATATTAATCCGGCAAACTTGACAAACATCGCCTGGATTGATAATGTTCTCGACATATTAACCTGTCATAACCTAAATTCAATTCTGGTAGACTGCCAATGTTAGTTATTCCTATTACGGGGAAAATAAGCCTGAAGAATCCTCCTGTTATCACCATATGCGTGATCTTGATAAACTGTATCGTTTTATTCGGATTTCAGGCAGGGGATACCGGAAAGTATTATGAGTCTGGAAAATACTATTTTGATTCTGGTTTGGCAGATATAGAAGTTCCAAGATACATCAGTCATATAGGGCCTGATGCGGAGAAAGAGGCTCTCGCTAAATTTAAAGGAGTCGAAGATAAAGAGCGCCTGGTTTATTTTTATAGAGAAATGGAAGCAGATCAAGAGTTTTTGGAAATGCTTCATAAAGGTATCGTTATTTCCAAAGATGACCCGGAATATGATACTTGGAAAGGGTTAAGGGCAGAATATGAGATGATGCGTTCACAAATAATATCCTTAAAATATGGATTCCGCCCTACATATCACCGACCAATCACCTTTTTTACTTACATGTTTCTCCATGGCGGCTTTGGCCATATTTTTGGTAATATGATATTCCTGTGGCTTGTAGGATGCATTTTAGAGATGGGATGTGGCAGAAGTGTATACGTCATGATCTATCTTGCTACAGGCCTTGGGGCAGTGACGTTGTTTTGGGTAATCTATCCCACAAGCAATATCCCGCTGATTGGCGCTTCCGGTGCAATTGCTGGCCTTATGGGGGCGTTTACCGTATTGTTTGGAAAAAGCAGAGTGAAGTTTTTTCTATATTTGGGGTTTTATTTTAACTACTTAAAGATTCCTGCCATTGTCATTCTTCCCATATGGGTCGGCAATGAATTTTTTCAATTATTTTTTGGTAGCGTAAGCCAGGTGGCATACGTGGCCCATGTCGGAGGCTTAGTAAGCGGTGCTTCTGCTGGCTTTATTGTCAAAAGATATTTTGGCCTTCAGAATGAAGAGGTTTTCAAGGATGAACCAGAGGATGAGATTTCGCCTTTGATCGAAGCTGCTTTACACCATATCGGCAAACTGGAACTGGATAAAGGAAGGGCGCTGCTGGAGCAAGCCCTTGATAAGGATCCTGAAAACTGTGAAGCACTGATGCACATTTTCAATATTGAAAAACAGGATCCTGAAAGCCCCGGACTTCATGATTCAGCAAAAAGGTTGCTTAATAGCCTGTGTATGGACACCAGTATGCATGATAAGGTATTTGGGGTTTATCAGGAGTATACGACCCTGCTAAAGCCAAAGTTTACACCAGTCCAATATGTCCGCCTGGGTTCAATTTTTGCTGCACAGGGGCATATTGAAACAGCAGAAAAAATCATCACGATGCTGGTAAAGAAAAAACCAGATTTGCCGGGACTTCCCAGAGCATTATCAAGACTTACAGATGCGTGTAAAAAAACATCGGCAGAGGAAAAGTTGATAAAGTACCGCAAAATACTCGTCTCAAAATATCCTGACTCTTTGGAAGGACGGGTTGCCGCAAAGCGCTTTGATTGAAGGTATTATGTACGGCTTAATTGTCTTAAGGAATTTTCCACTTGTGGAATAATATCGTGGTTCGGAAATTTCTTTACGAGCGAGGCTAAAATTTTTTTCGCCCGGGCCGGATTGTTCAGTTTTTCATTAATAATGCTTGCTGCACGAAAATAGGCTATCGGCACAATTTGATCTTCAGGTTTTTCTTTGATGATCTTATTATACGCCTTAATTGCCTCTTTTGGCTTTTCGGTTTCATTTAACCAGCTCCCCAGTTTTAAAAGTGTGGGGGAGTCTATTAGAAGGTTGTTGTCACTGTTAAGACAGTCAATAAATACTTCACATGCATTTTCTTTCCGGTTGGCCTGGATCAGCATTTTTAGATGAGGTGATGCATGCGCCAGTAAAGCAGGGGTCTGTTTTTTAATTTTTAGCAGTTTGTAGTATTGTTCGGAAAGTGCGAGATCGGTGATGCCTTCTTCCTGTGTCTCTCTTTTGATAAAAGTCAGTGCTTCATCATATTTACCTTCTTTGATGAAAAAGTCCACTTTGTTGAGGATTTGGATGTTTTCATCATTCTCCTCTGCCTGTTCTGTTTTTTTTGCCGATTGGGTGGATGAATCCATAAAGTCTTCCGGGTCAATACGGTATCCTATCTCCTGGTGAAACTGCAAAAGTACATATCCCATCAGGTGATAAAATATGATCGTATAAAAAGAGTTGGCAAATGCGAATAGAAATACATTAACTCCCCGGGGTAGAAATGTGTGTATGAAATGCAGCAGAGCTGCCGGAGCAGAGTAAAGCAGTATCAGAAAAAAATACATCAGCAGATAGCTCCAGCCGATCCTAAACATGAGCTTGACTAAAAGAACTGGGTTGATGGCGCTGAAAAAGCTGCCTGTGGCAAGATAGGACATAATTATGGCGGGAAATGAGATGATTCCAAATATCAGGAAAACAACCCCCAATGCGACACCTGCTGTGGCCGTGATGACGCCGAAAACAGCCACTATTATGACAACAAATACGGTTTGAATAAAAGCTTGAAGAATATCGTTGGAGATGGTCTCTGAATCCACCTTTGGCGGTGTCAGGTTGCCCCGGGCAGTTGCTTTGAGTGCCGCAAAGGAATATTTTATCAATACCAAACCTATGGCAATCCGCATGAGGCCGTCTATCAGACCCTGGCCGGAAAATATGGCACTTAAAACTGATAACACGAAAATGAGCACCAGTAATTGGATAGAGGAAAACGGATAGGTAAAAAATTTAGGGAGCCTGTCCCAAAATGGTTCTATGGCATTGGAAGCCCCCACCCACTGGGCAGGAAAGACACATTTGGGACAAAGATGAATAATTTCACCTTCCAGATATCCCCCTTTGTCACGCTTTAAAATGCAGGTTGGGCAGAAAGAGGTGCCGCATTTGGTGCAAATCCAGTGCGCCGGTCTTGTTGGATGATGCTTGCAGTAGTCTGTCATAATTATTTTTTTTACACTATGTGTGGAAGTTTAATGGCGCAATTAATAAATTATCAGCCATCTATAAAGAAAGATTAGAAATTTATTATTTTTTCTAAATTTATATCCAAAAAGGGGGTACGTGTCAACCTTGAAAGATGCGATTGTTATGCTTTCGCCTTGGCACAAGGCTTTCCAGACGGTAATATAAAAGAAACGTTTGTTCGACAGATGGAAAAAGCAGGAAACCCATACTATGGTGTCGGCGTAGAAATCATCGAAAAGAATGTCAGGGCGGAATGATCACAAGATTCCTTTTTTATTATATTAAATTGGGAAATCGATGGGGTGTGTCAGGCCCCATTGCCCATTTCCATCGCTTGACTTTTTAAAACAAATGCGCATATCTGAATATATCGGGTGATACCTACCCTAATGAAAGGAGTCGGATATGAGCACATTTTTCTCAAGCGCGGGCCCAGCTAAAGAAGTTACTCATGGCGCAGCCACCTTTGAACTGCCGATACTTTACTTTAGAGATGATGCTTTTACTCTGTTTTATACTGCAGACCCGCAAAAAGTGAAAAGCATTTTGCCGTCGGACAAACTTCATCCAATCCTGCTACCCGGAAATCGAACGATAGTTGGTTTAGCCGCCTTCAACTATATCGATACCACGATCGGATCATATGGTGAAGTAGGCCTGGTCATTCCGGTTGTCCATGCAAACAAGGCACCGCGCATCATATTGCCGTTACTTCTGGAAAGTCGCTACCCTGGTTTTGGCGTTCTTGTCATGCACCTGCCGGTCACCAAGATCATTGCCCGGGATGGGGGACGCGGCCAATGGGGATATACCAAGTTTGTTGCTGATATGACCTTTACGATTACACCTGAATTTATGGAATGTCGCATGAAAGAAGGAGACCGGGAAATCTTGACCATGCGGGTAGCAAGAAAAGGGATTCCCGTCCGGGACAAGAAACCATTGGTCACCTATTCGGTTCTGAACGCCAATCTGATCAAAACCATTATTCCCCAAACCGGCTCTTTTAGACTATCCATCAGTCCGCAAGAATCTTTTCTGAAGCTCGGCAATCACCCTGTAGCCGAATCCTTTGGTAATCTGGGACTCGGCCGCAAGCCCCTCTTGTCCCGTTGCTATCTGGAACGCAATGCGATTTTACCGGCCGGCGAAATCATCGAAACAGATGTGCGCCCCCTGGACGGTTATTTCGGAGAAGACCGTGAGGGAAAACATGAAATCAGATATACGGAAGCAGCCGAGTAAAAAACAAAACCTTCCTTATATGCAATGGGGTCAAGTTCAAAATGGAAAGGAGAGAACCGTGGATATAGAAATTAAAAAACCAGAAGAATCAGAACTGGCACAAAGAAACGTTTCAACATGGCCAATCTGGGAGAAAGAGGTATCTCGATTCGACTGGCAATATGAGAGCACTGAAGAATGTTATTTACTGGAAGGAAAGGTTGTTGTTGAGACAGAAGATGGAAAAGTTGAATTCGGAAAAGGAGATTTTGTTACGTTCCCAAAAGGATTATCCTGTGTTTGGGATATCAAGGAACCAGTTAAAAAGCATTTTAATTTTAAGTGATTGAATTTTATTAAATATAATGTCATTGCTGAAAAGCGATTTTATATTTTATCCATCTGTTTTGCGTTTCCATGTCGGCGGAATCCACCAGAAGGTTAAGAGAATGAATATTAAAAAAAAACCGTAAACAATTGAGAAAGTTTGGATGCTGATATCAAAAAACATGATTTTATAGATCCATTCCTGGACAAAGCTTGTTTCATACACAGAACCCTGGCCTCCTGTTATCCTCAGCTCATTTTCCCATTCGGTTAACGGGCAGAACTTGCCCAGCGCGCTTTCTAAGAAAACAAAACCCATGACTAATATATGGCTGATGCGGAACTGCACATGGCGTATGCATTTCCATTTGGCAAAGTATCCGACCCATATGACGGCAAACCCGAGTACGATAAATGCTATAAAGGCAAAGTGGATGAAAAGAATCACATCTGCCGCCAGCAAGTATATGTTGTAAGGCTCACTCATTAGCTGAGTATTGTCATAAATGAAAATCTTTATCAATAAACATAGGTGTTACGGAATGACAAATAGATTATTTGTAAGTTCTCAAAAAGACAGGGAGGGGCAAGGATGACAGTCTCGTAAAAAGTCAATTTTGGCCCGAGGTTATTGAGAAGAGTTACGATTATTTTTTATTAAATCGGGAAATTAATGGATTGTGTCAATCCGGTAACCGGTATAATCGGCTTTCCGTTTTTGTCTGTTGAGACGTTTTCGGGCCAGGAAAAACCAGGGTCCATGCTTTTAAAATAAGCCATGTCGTAGCAGGGGAGTTTCACTGATATCTGTCCGTTGTTATTGATAAAGGATGATGTGAGGCCATAATCCGTCTCACCAAGCGATGTGCGGATCATATAGCGAGGAATCTCTCTGCCGCTCCCATCTCTTCTGATTCGTGCGGCAATGTCGATGATGTTAAACATGTCAACAGGATGCTTTTTATTCCATTTGTTTTGAATCGTCAGTCCGGCGACATAAAGGTGATGGAATTCAATTCCTGCCTGCCTTAATAAAAAGGCGAGGTTTTGAATTTTATCAGGAGAATCGTTTATTTTTCCCAAAAGAGGCGTATTATTGTAGACTGTTATGCCTCTGTTGTTCAAACTTCTGGTAAGCTCTCTATGTTCCGGCTTGATTTCATCAGCTGTAAGGAACCGGGTTTCTATCTCAATTCTTTGTGGGTTTACGATGGTAAGCCTGTTGAGGCTTCCGAGTTTGTTGATTACAGCAGGTGTGTAAATTGTAGAGGTATAATTATGTTTCATGCTGCGCAGCCGCACGGCGTTTACGTGCCAGATATTGTAAAGTTTTTTTATGATACGGCTGATCTCTAAAATAGATTCAGCGCCATCTTTTTTTAATAAAATTACGACATCGGTAATCCTGTCATCTTTTTGGATATAATCAAGTTCTTCTTCTCCTGATTGCGTATCGATTTCAATCCGTGTCTCATGAAGACGGGAGAGAGTTTTTAACCTGGTTTCAACAATCGAGTGCCGCTTCGATCGGTGATTCAGCATGGCTGATTTCAATTTTTCCAGCTTATTCCGGATATTTATGTTTTTTTGGGGAAGTGGTCTCGAGGGCCTTGAACCCAGGAATAGAGCATCATCACCGATTGCTGCCATGAATCGAATATCGATTGTTCCCTCTTTATTAATCCTGATATTTTCAAGTTCGTTGGCAAGTGAAGCGAATGCATTAAAATAACCGGGCGTATAAGATGTTCTGATCCATATAAAATTTTTATTGTCCTTATCCTGCTCCACTGCCCAGCCGCTTGTATGCCACTCCACTTTTCCGATCGGCGTTGCCGTGGAAATTTTTGGTATTGCACGATCGGACAGATGTGCCCGCAGATACCCGGCTATGGACATTCCTTTTGAAATTGATGTCCGGTAAATGCTGTTTCCATGGATAGGACTGCATGGTGTAAAGATATAGTGAAGTTCAGCACCCGCACCCCTTAAAAGGCGGAACAATCTGACCAGTTCAGGCCCTTTATCATTACAATTTTTTAAAAGAGGCGTCTGGACATAGACGTTAATGCCATCTTTCCTCAAACCTGTTATAATTTCAAGGCTTTCCGGTGATATTTCGTCAGGATGAATAAAGTGCGTGGCAACCTCCATGCCTTTTCCGTTATCCTGAAGCGCAAGGTTTTTTTGTTGCAGATACTTTAGACAGGCTGAATCATCAGCTAAAAAAAGATACGGATAATATGCGATGGAACGAGTGGCAAGCCGCAGGGTCCGAACATGCGGAACCTTCATTAGACCGTCTATTGCACATTCCAAGTTTTCGCGGCTTAAGAAAGGATCGCCTCCGGTAATCAGGACCTCCTTGATGGATGGTGATTTCCTTACATGTTCCACGGCTGCTTTTACATCATCTGTCGATGGATTAGGTGCTTTTCGGGAATCCTTATGTTTTCGAAAACAGAATCTGCAGTAGACAGGACAGCTCATGTTTAAAAGAAAAACAACCCTGTTTTGGTACATCTGCTCCAGAATTCCTTTTTGTAACTGCCCGACCCAGGTGTTTGCATGTCCCACAGAGTCGAGTTCTTCGATAAATGGCAAATACTGGTTTGCGACATTATTAGACACTGCAGCCTGCCGAATAATGTGCATAGACAGCCTGACCGGATATGTCTCAATGACCTTCTGCAAGTCCTTTCGCGTATTTTCGGGTATCTTGGAATTTGTCACTTTTTCCAACTTAACGGTGTCTTTGATTGAAACAAGTCCATTGCCGGGCATGATTTTTTCAAGTACGGATACCAAAAGAAGATGAGGCATGACCAGATTGTTAATGGTTATTTTTTTTCTGCCGATTTTTGAAAGCTCCCTTAAAAGTTCATCAAAAAAACTTTCCGGATCATTTTGATACCCCGCAGCCTCAAGCAGACAGTATAATTTTTTTTCACCGTCACCCTGCCCAATAACAGAATAGAATTCTTTTCCCATAAGGAACGGCTCTCCAAAACGCCCAAGGAAATCGATCATATTATGGACGAGTATTTTCAGACTGGCGTTGGTCTTCATTTTTCTATTTTCACGTGTTGCTCTTTTGGCATGGTTTTTTGAATACATTTTGGCTTTTACTTTTTTACAGGTGAATTTTTCTCAAAATCGATATTTCAGTATCCTGTCTAATAAGTGAAAGCATTATAGGTGTCAATAATTGGGCTTGCGGCTAAAGGGTGAGACTTGGTTACGAGAAGTGAATTGATCATTTGTAGTGATTTGTTTTTCTGAGTATGTACTTTATTTCACAACAACTATGAATTTTACTTCATGATCGGGCACTTGCTGGAACCTTCTTTTTATTTAAACTATTGATAATTCATAGTAATAATAAACAGCGGCCACTGGCACGCTAGTTGCTATAAACATACGTGTCATGCGTTAACACTGTTTGTGTTTGTGACGGACAACAGGTAAAAAAGTTAAATTTTAATTTTATTCGGAGGCGCAATGATTGAGTCAGGATTGAGGGAAGAGCAAAAAAAAGCTGATTTAGAGAACGGATTACCATTAGAATATACATTTCACTCTGAATATGCAGTTAAAAACGAAACCGGCAGTGAAGTCGGGATCGATATTCTTATCCAATATTACGGAGAGCTCTGGAAACCGGCAATAGATAGAGTTACCGGCAAGATTGACGGCCATTTGTTTGTTATATTACATAATGGTTACAAGTTTGATGTGTATCGCAAAAATAAGTCTGAAGGAAAACAGATATTTCCACCGTTGCGGCTTGTAAGAAGCTGAACCAATTATAATAAAACGATTCAATCACAACATAATTTCAAGATTTTCAATCGGGTAAGACATGCATGAATGTACATATCCAAACTGCCTGTCAGATGCCCGCACAGGAACGTCAGCAGGCTGGAACACTTTACCGGATAATACTTTAACCCGGCACATGCTGCATTCCCCGGAACGGCATAATGCGTGGATATTAACCCTGTTTTGTTCAAGGGTCTCAAGAAGGGGCCGGCAGGCCGGCGATTTAATATCGACGCCCCCATTAATTTTTACTGTAAAAACATCATCTTTTGTTATGTGAGGCGGCCATCCCGGATATTCCCATATGTTGAGCGGAGCCCCATACATTTCTTTTCTTATTTTCTTTGCATGAATGCCCAGCTTGTGGAGTTCGGGCAGGCAAAAGTTATACATGGCCTGGGGGCCGCAGATGAAAAAGCTTTTTTCATTTATATCCACCAGTTCGTCTTTGATCAGTTCTGATGTAATGAATCCGGTTTTCCCGGTATATGAGTTTGCTGGATTTTCGATAACAGGGATATAATTGATACGGTTGTGCTGATTCGATATTCGGATTAGCTGATCGTGCATAATGACATCATCCAGAGTTTTATTGCCGTAAAAGAGATATAGATTACGATCCAGGTCCTTTTCGACTATATCATGTATCATACTCACGAATGGTGTAATGCCGCTGCCGCCGGCAAGGCATACCATGGTTTTATCATGAATGATCGGGTTGTAGTGAAATGTTCCGGAAGGGCCGGAACTTTCTATCACATCTCCTTCCTTGACGTCATCAAGAAGAAAGTTTGATACCAGGCCGTTTTCTACCCTTCGGATAGTGATGTCGTAGTATTCAGTCTGGTTAGGGGATGAGGATATGCTGTATGGGCGGCTTGTTTGTATTTCGTCGATATCAAAATAGAGTGTGATATATTGTCCGGCCTGAAAAGGCGGCAGGTCACGACCTTGAACCGCCAGGCGAAGTGTTTTAGTCGTAGGTGTTTCAGGGACAATTTTTTTTACATGAAGGTTCAGTCTGCCGGGATGAAGTATTTCAATGTATGCCGCGACTTTTTCTTTTTCAGTAGAAAAATCCGAACCGTCTTTTCTTGCGGATTCAATACTTTCGATAATCTCATCATAGCCGTCAAGTTTTTCAATCACTTCCTGCTTCATATGGACACTCCTTTTAAGCTTTTAAGCTGCTTTATCTCTCATCAGTTTTTTTGCAGTGATAACACCTGAGTCTAGTGTTGGTTGAAATCCGCACAGTCCGACGGATCCTCCTGCAAGATAAAGTCCCTTGATATGCGACTCATTTGGAATAAAGAGGCTGGAATCTTTGATATGGTTTTCAAACCCGTATATAGATCCTTTTGGAGTTCCCAGATAGCGCAGGTGGGTTATGGGTGTGGCGATTTCAATCTCTTCAATATGTTTTCTTAAACCAGGGAATGTTTTTTCTGCGACTTTCAGCATGGCATCGGCAACACGATATTTTTCATCCGCATATTGTCCGGGCGGCACTTGCAGCCATGGATCGCCGTATTTAAGGGTAACCAGAGCAACCTGGCTGGTTCCGGGGGGTGAGAACCCGGGATCGATCAGGTTGTAGCAGCTGAGCATCATGGCATTCCTGCCATCAATATCGATTTCTTTCATCCGTTCATAAATGCGATCGTTATCAATGTCCGGCATTATAAAATTACTTGATTCAGTGATGCCCACCTGGTCAGGTTCACAGTCCAACCCCATGTAAAGCGTGAAAGCAGACGGGCTGATGCTGCACTGCTTTAACTCTTTAATAACCGGTTCCGGGACATTATCCTTATCAATCAAATCCACATAAGTCGTCAGTTTTGAAGCATTTGAGATGATATTTTCAGCTGATATTGTTTCTCCATGATCAGTAATGACGCCCTTAACGCTGGAATTTTCTATAATGATTTTTTTTACACCACAGTTAAAACGGATGGCACCACCGTTTTTGATAATTGTATCGGAAATGGCATTTGAGAGAGCCTGAGATCCACCCTTTAAATGAAAAGGAACAAATTCGATATACGCAAAAAGCATGGCAGCCATATCCACGAATGCCATTTTCGAAGGAGGTAGACCAACATATGTCCAGAAAGGCGATAAAACTGCCTGCAGCATCGGGTCCTTAATAAACTGATCCATTACTTCCTGCGTCGTTTTCAAGGCATATTGGTAATAAAGCGGATATTTTTCCCGGCTGGCTTCAGGGTCATTCAGGTAGAATACTCCAATGACTTCGGTAAAAAAATTATACACCAGATCCATGTACTGCTGTATCCCTTCTTTTTCATGGGGAAATTGCCGATTTAATTCTTCAATCACTTCCACACGATCAGGCTTAAGAGTCATATCTATTTTATCCGGCATGACAAATCGGTATAAATCAGTCATGGGCACAAATTCGAGTTTGTTCAGCACATTAATATTATCCAGAGTCATTCTAAGCGGGCCCGGTTTTTCAGGTGTGCCAAGACCGCTTAGTTGGTGTAGTGCCACCTCAAATTCAAAACGTCCCCGGCAGAAGCTTGTGGCGCATCCACCTGGAATATTGTGCCTTTCCAGCAGCAGAACACGAAGGCCTTTTTTGGTGAGTGTTGCCGCGGCTGTCAATCCTCCGTTTCCGGCCCCGATTACAATAACATCATAATTGTTCATAATGCCTCCTGGAAGATCCAAAACAGCTATCTTGATAAAAGGTAGTGTTTGTGCAAGCCATAACGGCTTTGTTAGAATACAGTTTATTCATTTTTTGTTGCGATTTTCAAGTACAATGTTATCCTAATCATAATGCCTTATCGTGCTGAATGAAGATAAAAAATGAACAACGAGGACAAATTGAGAGTAGCACTTGCCCAGATAAATCCGACTATCGGTGATTTTAAAAACAATAGTGATAAAATCATTTCTTATGCAGAGAAAGCAAGATCTTTGGCATGTGATCTTGTCATATTCCCGGAACTGGCGGTTTCGGGGTACCCGCCCCGCGACCTGCTTGAGAGAAAAGATTTTGTTGACGCAAACCTCAAATGGCTAAATCATCTTGTGGGAGCTATTCATGGTATAGGCGTGATTTGCGGATGTGTTGATAAAAATACTTCTGATACCGGAAAGCCACTTCTAAATACAGCGGTCCTGTTTGAGAATGGGGGAATTCTGTACAAGGCAAATAAACGTCTTTTGCCCACATACGATGTTTTTGATGAAGGGCGTTATTTTGAGCCGGGAACCGTATGCCGGGCTTTTGCATATAAAAATCGGCGATTAGGCATTACTGTCTGTGAGGACATATGGAACCATGAAGATGCCTGCAGTATAAGGTCGTATAATGTATATCCTGTTACTGAAATGATCAAAGACAATGCCGACCTGATCATTAATATCTCAGCGTCACCTTTCAGTATCGGGAAAAACAGATTCAAAAATAAAATGCTCAGCTCTGTGGCAAAAAAGTATGAGGTACCGCTTATTTATGTGAACCAGGTCGGTGGGAATGATTCAGTGCTTTTTGATGGTGTGAGCACTGTATTTAATCACAAAGGAGAAATCGTTGCATGTGCCTGTGATTTTGATGAGGATTTTGTGGTTTATGATGACGCTGCTTTAAGCAATGATATTCATGATGTATCGGAATCCGACAATGCATCTGTTTTAAAAGCTCTTATCAGAGGGACAAGGGATTACGTGTTGAAGTGCGGTTTTTCAAAAGCTGTGATAGGGTTAAGCGGAGGGATAGATTCAGCACTTACCGCATGTATTGCCGTAGAGGCGCTTGGCAAAGACAATGTTTCCGCCGTGTTTATGCCGTCGGAATATACATCCGAAGACAATTTTGAAGATACCAAAGCGTTGTCTGAGAATCTCGGGATAAAGCTTACAACCATTCCGATTAATGCTATTTTTCACGAGCATCTGGAATCAATATTCCCGTCATCTTTTTTAGATGATCCGGGAGTTACAGAGCAGAATATTCAGGCAAGAATTCGCGGCACCATACTTATGGCCATATCCAACAAGCACAATTGTTTACTTCTCACAACCGGAAACAAGTCGGAACTTGCGGTTGGGTATTGTACACTTTACGGCGATATGAACGGCGGACTTGCTGTAATATCAGACATCCCCAAGACAATGGTGTGGGATATTTCACGCTATATAAACCGGAACAGAGAGATCATTCCGTCAAGAATTATTTCCAAAGCACCGTCAGCAGAATTAAAGCCCGGCCAGACAGATCAGGATGACCTGCCGCCCTATGACATAATGGATAGGATTCTGACAGGGTATATAGAGGAAAGGAAAAGCCCTGATGAACTGGCAGAAGAAGGATATGACCTGAAGGTAGTGAAAGATATTATTCGCCGGGTTGACCTGAACGAATATAAAAGACGCCAGGCTGCGCCCGGACTCAGGGTTACTTCAAAAGCTTTTGGTGAAGGAAGGAGGTATCCGATTGCCCGAAAATTTTAAAACCAGAAGTTTTAAAAAATACTTGCTGCCAATACTTCTGATCTTTCTTTTTACCGGATGTACGGTCCGTCTTATTTACAACCATCTGGATTGGATTATTCCGTGGTATCTCAGTGATTATATTGACCTAAATAATGATCAGGACAACCTGTTGGACAAAAAGCTTTTTGCCCAGCTGAAGTGGCATCGTGTGACGCAACTGACATCTTATTCAAAATTTCTGAGACAGCTCAAAAGCAACTTGAACAACGGGTTGAAATATGAAGATCTGGACAGGTGTCACAATCAGATGCGAAAGTTTTGGCAGGATCTTATAACGCATGCCTCGCCTGATATTGCAAAAATACTGTCTACTGCTTCAGATGAACAGATAGAAGAGTTTTTGGAAAATCTTAAAAAAAGGAATGAGAAGTATAGGGAAAGATACATCGATCTTACGGAAGAAAAACTCCGTCAAAAAAAGGTCGCGCGGATTAATAGATTTTTAGATTTCTGCATGGGCGATGTCAATAAGGAACAGGAAAAAATTGTAGACCAATGGTCAAAGAAACTTAAAAATATCAGCGTGGTGCGTTTTGATTTTATTAAAAAGTCCCAAAAGCGTTTAGGAAAGATACTGGAAAGCCGTAAAGACGAGGGGGCTTTTACTAAAGATTTAAGAGAGTTCCTCTGTTTCCGGCGAAAAAGCTGGCCGCCGGACCTTCGCGATATAGCAGCCCATAACCGAGACCTGACAAAGAGAACATTTATTGAAATTGTTAATCATATGTCGTCTGACCAGCGAGAGCATTTGAATGAACAGATTGACGATCTTGCAGAGGTCTTTGATGAACTCGCCGCTGAAAAAATTGATGAATAAAACTGAACTACTGAACTGAACTCGCTTTTCAAGTGTTATTTTATATTCGAGATCCATTTGTGTGTCAAGAAATTGAAATACACCGGGTCTGCGACAAAAATAAAGGAAATGATTTCCATCTGCCCCTGGCATTTTGGGCACAGGAGGGGATCAATTTCGTAAATTTTTTTGATCAATCTTGCCCAGTTCTGCCGGAATGCTTTTGATGACAAACCGGAATCCACAACTGCCGGAAGATTGTCATCTTTTCCTTTCTTTTTCCTTGGGACTTCCGTTCAAGACCGTGATTTTCATTGGGATAATTCCTCCCATTCTATTTTGATGCCAAATGCTTCTGATGGGCCACCATCAGTTTGATGTCGCCATAGGAAAAATTCTCTCCCAGCGCTATCTTTGCTGCTTTTATGGAATTATCGGAAACTTGGCCAAGTGCCGCTTCAATGGCGCCCTGTTTTTCAGGTGGAAGCACCCTGTTGACATCCAATAGGCCTGTTTCTATAAAAAAACAGAGGTGTGTCTGGATGGTGGATTCCACCAGGCCCCTTTCTTCTGCGATACGGGCAACGGTGAATCCTT
>CAZTYY010000032.1:0-22558 GCA_964617785.1 uncultured Desulfobacterales bacterium
ATGAATAAATGCTCAGGTAAATTAAAAAATTAGATTAACGGGAGAAAAAAATAAATATAAATTCAAAAAGGAGAAAAGCTAATGGCATTAGATCTGGAAAAAAGATTAAAGACTATGAAAAAGGACATTGAGAATCTCATCAAAGAATTTAGCAAAATTGCTGAGGTAATTCTGAAAGAATTTAAACCATCCAAGAAAACTGCTACTAAAAAAAAGGCTGCGCCTAAGAAAAAAGCTGCTGTTAAAAAACCAGCCGCAAAAAAGAAAACAACGCCGAAGAAAAAAGCTGTTGCTAAAAAAACAACTAAAAAGAAAGTTTGAGCACGAACAGCATTTGCAACTTCCGATAATATTATTCTTCAAACTCAATACAGCGATATAATGTTGTATCGTTTAATTAGAGAAAAAAATGCGTCATAACCAGAAACATGGGAAAAGGAGTTCAGGTGGATTTGGAAGGCGGGGTCGGATGTATTTTGGGAGGTCCCGGCAAGGATCGAACTTGCGGCACATGGATTAGGTTAATATGAGTAATATTGATTCTGTATTCTCTTAACAGTAGCAATATCTACCCTAAATGGATTTTCCGGTTTTTTGGAGATATCAATATTCTCTACTATAAAAGGAATATCTCTTAGTTTCCTGTTATATGCTTCTATCATTAAGTATTCGAGATTTAATACATCCTCAATATTGTATGAAAGAAGGGTTTCCAGTGATTTTTCATTATTTGTATTTTTATAATCATTCCATAATAGGACAGCGAAAAAACCATCAACATCTGCAAGACTTCCAGTCCTTCCTATCCCGAATTGCCTTTCACAGGATTTCAATCCCCCAGAATAACCAAGACTGTAAAGGATATGTCTTAAATCAAGTTGAGCATGGGGTATACTAATGCCAAAGTATCTTTCAATAAATGGAATATCAAAAGTTTTCCCATTGTATGTAACTATCACCTTGTATTCCTGGATATCCTTTTTGAAGTCATTTAGATTTCTCCCATTTATGTAGTAGCTAATTTCCTTGCCATCATACAGTGCGATTGTTGTGATTATATCCTCTGGTTCACCCAATCCCGTTGTTTCAATATCAATGTAGGCTGCTGTGTCTCGATATTCTTTAAAAAATCTCCAATGTTCTCTTGATGGCAAATTATCATAAAAATATCGGGCATCTTTACTTCTAATTTTTTCTTTTGATAAGTGTATATGATCCACAAATTTTTGTCGTTTATTTAATGAAATGAATTCTGGCGGCAGTTCGAGAAAATCATCCATTGTTCTTATGCCTGTTTCCCATATTCTTCTTTCGGTCTTTACACCAACAGAAGGGATATGTGAAAAACTATTATTCAACATGAGTTATTCCTTTGTGAGTATATCTCTTTCTTCTTTCGCCCTGAATCCGACGGTCTTCATTGTTTGATTCTCTGCGTTCGATAAAAAAATTTTTGTCAGGTCAAGAATGATTATATCGAGAGCCTCTTATAACATATTTAATTTCTTGACACAAACCGCACCCAATCGTTATGTTTCGGGTATTATCAATATTTACATCTAATTTTATTCAAAGGAACCTGCGAAAAATGACATTAACAAAAATACTCGGTCATGAGTCCGGATTTTTGAACGTTTGACATGCTGTTGCATAATAACCAGTTGTTGGCGAAGTGCCAGATTCTCGATAACAAGATATCGATTCATAGCGAATATCAAAAAGGGGAATAAAAATAGTAAAAGTATCGTTTCCATAGTGCCTGGAAATTTAATCGTAGACATAAAAATTATCAATGATATAAGTTAAGTCTGAATAAATACGAGGCACACCCCCTGTTTTTTTGAGAACTTACGAAAATCAGACATAAGCTTATGAAATTAAATAAATGCTCCCGGCTCATTATATTTCTTTTAGTTATCATTACAAACCCAGTAATTTGTGCTGCCTCAGACAAATCGACTGCATTGCATGAGCACTTGCTCAAGGGCATTGAAACCTGCTTTTCCGGAAATTATGATCAGGCATGGAAAATATTTGACCAAGTTGGTGAAATCGATCCCGATCACCCTTCCAAGGAATTTTATCAGGCAACCGTACTTTTCTGGAAAAATAATGTGGACCACAGCAATCCCCGCTATGATGCCCAAATTAGAAAGCTACTCCTGCGATGTATGGAAAAATCGAAAAAATGGCTTGAACAGGATGTGCAAAACATTGATGCATTACATTACATTGGACTGGCCTACATATACCTGGGACGCATGGATGCTCACCGGGGAAAGCTATATTCCGGAGGAGTGAAAGGAGAAACCGGTCGTAAATACCTGGAAAAAGCGATAGAATATTGTCAACAAAAAAACTCCAAAGCTCCAGGCAATACAGATAGGAATTCATGTAATGTTTGCGAAGATATTTATTTTCCCTATGGCGCATATTCCTATTTTTCAGGAAGATTGCCCAAGCTATTACGATTTTTCAATTTCCTCTGGTTCATCCCACAAGGATCAACAGAAGAAGGGCTCAACGCACTATCCCGCGCATTGGAAAAAGCCTGTCTGCATCAATTGGGAACACGTACGCTTTTAATGAGCATATACTACCGCTTTGAAGAAGATCGTATTCAAGATGCATTTGCTTTTTCCAGCCAACTTATTCGGCGATTCCCGAACAATCCCTATCTGGACCTGGAGCATGCCAGACTTTTAATTCTGACTGGACAGTGTAGTGCCGCATCAGAGCATGCCAACAGAATTCTTTTGAAAGTTGCCCGAAAACAACCAAACTACGATGTTGTGGTTGAGCTGGGTGCCAAGCTGATAATCGTCGAATCCGCGCTAAAAAATAAAAACCTCAAACAAGCTAAGATTCGACTACAAGCAATCAAAAATCAACCTCAGTATCAGAATAATACCTTCACTGCCCGGATCTTTCTCCTGCAAGGACAACTGGCCGACCTTGCGGGACTACGGGAAGAGGCAGTTTCATATTACCAGAAAGTGGTTGCCTCCAAAGGGCCTTTACAAAATCGGGCTGCAAAGAAAAAAGCCAAAATATACCTGGACAAACCATTTACGCAAACATTATAAACATCAATCATCCTTAAGGGATTGTTTTCGACCGATTAATCTGTATAACGCCCTGTATTTTTGACAAACTTCGATTCCGGAGAAATCACAAATTTTTGTTATTGGCAAGTAGGATGTGAGGCTTGAGAAAGTAATTTGCCTGAAGCGGTTTCGAAATTAGACATTACTGCTACACGCTTCATGGCACGTGCCATTCGGCGCAGGGAATAGAAGACAGGAAGCCCGGCTGCTACAAACGCCTTTTGGGCAACGAGGAATTCCTTCATCCCGGCCAAATCTTCTGGTGGGCGCAGGGCAAGAAAAACAGGTTTGCCGTTTGTCTGTATGGTATCCAGCATGGAGTCAATTACTTGCCGAAGGAAGGTTTCCGAAGAAAACTGACCCAACCCCCAACTGCCGATAGGGTGAAATCCGAGGTGATAAACCAGTACATGAATATCCGGGACCTTTCCCAGTATTTGCATGGCTGTTGCGATAGCATCCGGAGATGTGAGGTTCGGAGTATCAAGAGGGTTAATGAAAATGCTGCCGTCAATGGGCAAATATTGCTTCAACTCCGCCTGTATCTCTGGTGAAAAACAAGGGAGGTTAAGCCCCTCTTTTTCCATCTCGTCACCGGCAAGAACGCTGGGACCACCACCGGCACCTACTAAGGCGACGCCTGTTCCTTTTGGGAGCGGATTGGCAAAGCGCAATGTCACCAATATATCTATCATCTCTTCAATGTTATCAACCTGAATCGCCTTCATCTGTCGGCACAGGGCGTCGAATATGGTTACTGAACTGATCATACTGGCAGTATGACCAAAAGCAGCTCTCTGGCCAGCCTCGGTTCTCCCGCCCTGGTAGATAATGACCGGTTTTCGGGCAGCCGCCTCTCTTAAAACTTTTAAAAAACGTTTGCCGTCTTTTACACCTTCAATATAGGCAGCGATGATTTCGGTTTCAGGATCTTTGGAGAAATACTCTAAAAGCTCGTTTTCGTCCACATCCAGCGCATTGCCATAGCTAACAACCTTGCTGAAGCGTATTCCCCTTGACGCACTGAAAAGTGGAAGATTCTGGGCATGACCGCCACTTTGCGACATGAAAGCGACCGGCCCCGATTCCAGAGGAGCTCCAAAATGGTTAACCACACGGTTTTTGGGCACAAAAAGGCCAACACAATTAGGACCGATGATTCGAAACCCTCCGGCTTTTGCCTTGCTCAGCATCTCTTTTTCCAGTTCCGCCCTTTCTTTGTAACCGCTTTCTCCAAAACCGGCTGTAAAAAAGTGAACTGATTGTACGCCCTTGGCAGCGCATTCATCCAAAATCGCCAGAGCTTTTCCAGCCGGGATGTTTACAACTACATGATCCACTACTCCGGGAATGTCTGAAAGACTAGAGTAACAACGTAGCCCAAGAACCTCCTTATATTTAGGATTGACTGGATAGACGGCGGGGAATTTGGCCTCTTTGAGAGAGTGAACCACCAACTCTGCAAAACCTATATTCGATGCGGACGCACCAATAACAGCAATTCCGCGAGGAGCAAATATCTTATCCAGTGTAATTTCTTTTTTATTAGTTCGATCAGTCAGTTTCACTTCATCCAGCCTCTTAATCAGTTAATATTCGTCTTTACACTCTCCACGGAAATAAAAAACAGGTCAACTCTTTCCTAAAAGTTCAAATTTTTGTTCAATTCCGGCTCTAACATTGGACATATCAACTCCTGATTATATGTTTAAAATGACCGTTCCGTTGTCTCGAGAAGATGCAACGAAGTCAAATTGTTTGCAACCGCCAAACCAAAGCCATGTATGGTTTTGGGCAAGGGGCGTCCAAAGAGGAATTCGATCATTCCGGGGTCCAGTCCGCCTTTTTCGACAACTATCTTTCGAAGATGCACATCATATCTTATCATTTCAAGGATAGATTTACCTGCTCCTCCGTTGATATCCTTTTGGGCCGTATCCGCAAGGCTCTTAAGCTTTTCATAAGAGCATTTGTCCTGATGTTCTGTGACAAGACTCCACAAGCCGTTGACCTGTGATAAAAGGTCTTCCCTGGAAAGGCGGTTTTTTGCATATATCTGTTCAATTTCCCTGGTGTCCCAGCATTTTAACACCCTGCATTCAACCGGCCTGTTTTGATATATGCTACATGAATTGTCCTTTTCATCCAGAAAAAAACATGTCCATGATGTACCCTTTCCCTTAATCTTAATAATATCTGTGGTGACCGGCATCAGCCCGCCTTTCACGTTCTCCCCGCCTTTCACGTTATCATAGGCAGGTTCCCCCTTTCTTATGGTGAACAAGTGTTTTGACGGAATAACACCTTTCTCTATCAGCGGTTTGTCTTCCTTGTGAAAAGAAGGGCTGCTTTTTCTGCAACAGGTGCCGCACTGTTTACATTTTTGAGTCGGTTTGTTTTCAGACATTTGCAATGAGTTCTTTAACAGGTATGTTGTTTAGTGAAATTTCTCGAATAACACAGCTCCCGATATCATCGAGAAAAACAAACTGTATATTGCTTCCATCCTTTTTTTTGTCTTTTTGGAGAGCCTCGAAAATTGAAGTATCGTTTCCCTGGAAACTGACAGGAAGTTTCATGTTTTTGAGAAGGCCTAATAATCGTTCTGCGCCCTGTGCCGACAGTAGCCCTTCCTTCACTGAAAAATCTGCAGCAATCGCCATACCGATACTGACTGCTTCACCGTGGGGCAAACCTTTTGTCTTTTCAATGGCGTGTCCGAAGGTATGCCCGAAATTCAACTTTTTTCGATCCCCTCTTTCTGTTTCATCCCTGTTTACGATTGTGGATTTAATGATTATGGAGTCGTGGACAAGTTTTGTGATAACATCCGTATCCAGCATAAGTGCCTTCTGATATTCTCTTTCAAGAAATGCAAAAAGATCGGCATCGGCAATGGCGGCATGCTTGACGATTTCTGCAATGCCGCATAAAATTTCTTTTTCAGGCAATGTTTTTAACAGTCCTGTATCACAAATAACAAATTCAGGCTGGTTAAATACACCGACCATATTTTTAAAACCTTTGAAGTTTACACCGTTTTTACCTCCTACACTCGCATCAACCTGGGACAGAAGCGTGGATGAAACAAAACCGAACTTTAAACCGCGCATATAGGTTGATGCAATAAATCCTGCTATATCACAAACAATCCCGCCGCCGACACCCACTATGAATGTAGAGCGGTCTGCCTCAAGCTGAACAAGACGTTCATATATAATGGCGGCAGTATCAAGGTTCTTTATCTTTTCACCCTGGCCGATTGTAATGATATCCCATTCAGGAAAATCATTATGATAATGATGGTAAACCGTTTCATCAGTAATAATAACCGCCTTGTCCGCGGTCACATATTTGTTCAGATTTTTAATCCGTTCATTAATCAGAATGGTTGACTTGCCCAGTTTCCCGTGGATTTCAACTTTTTCCATTATTGCTCCGGTTTACAGTACGTTGAAATGGATTATATGTCAGCCCCTTGGTGAAAAAGCTTGTGAATTGATGCTACCTTTTGGCAGAGGACTTCAAACTGCTCGGGATAAAGTGACTGTGCGCCGTCGCTCAGGGCTTCATCCGGCATATGATGCACTTCAACCATGAGGCCATGGGCATTTACAGCAACTGCAGCCAAGCTTAATGGGATCACCTGGTCGCGAATTCCAGCAGCATGGCTCGGATCGACGATGATCGGAAGATGGCTCTCTTTTCTGACAACAGGTATGGCTGAAATATCCAACGTATTGCGGCTGTGATTCACAAAAGTGCGGACGCCTCTTTCACACAAAATAACCCGGGAATTTCCTTCCTCAAGGATATATTCGGCAGCCATAAGCCATTCATCTATTGTCGCAGCCATTCCGCGTTTCAGCATAATCGGCTTCCCTGCTTTACCGGCCCGTTTCAGCAGGCTGAAATTCTGCATATTCCGGGTGCCGATCTGAATAATATCTGCATATTCTTCCACAAGGTCAAATTTTTCATAGTCCATCACCTCGGTCACCACCGGCATACCGGTTTCTTCTCGAACTTTTGCCAGTATTTCCAGTCCCTCTTTTCCAAGCCCCTGAAAAGAATAAGGCGATGTTCTAGGTTTAAAAGCCCCTCCCCTGAAAATGTGAGCGCCTGCCTTTCTCACATGCCTTGCAATGGTGAGCGCCTGTTTTTCGCTTTCGATGGCGCAAGGACCTGCCATTATAACCATGTCACTGCCTCCGATTTCAGCATCGCCCACCTTTATAATTGTATTTTCAGGCTGAAACTCACGGCTGACAAGCTTATAAGGCCTAGTAACCGGGATAACTTCTTTGACGCCGGCAAGACCGCGAAAATGTGACGCGTCAACAGACCCCTTGTTGTGCAAAATGCCTATGGACACCCTGTCTCCGCCGGGTATGGGACGGGCCTTATAATCTCTTTTCTCTATAAAACTTATCACATTGTCTATCTCTTCCTGTGTTGCCAGGTGACTCATGACTACTAGCATTAATTTTCTCCTTGTCTATTATCTGTTTCAATATCTCTTAAGCGCATTTTCTGCAACAACACAACCATTCCGTAAATAATAATACCCAGTGGAAACAGGTAGTATTTCATGCTCTGGTCAATGTTGAGCTGAGCAGCAATGCCGCCGGGATGGAAAAGTATAAAAGCGGCCAAAAGAAAAAAAGGAATGTCATACCATTTGTTTCGTGTCATACACCAGCCCTGGGCAAAACACTCGAATGCCGACATCCCGATAAGAGCCATCCCGAACAGAAGCAGCGCCTCAGGCCAGCTATTTATATTGTGGAGAATCAAATCCGGGTTGAATACAAACATGAATGCAATTATCGACGTTCTTATGTCATATAAAAATCCCTGAATGCCTGTAGGGATGGCTTCGGATTCTGCGATGGCAGACGCGGCATATGCGGCAAGGCCTACCGGCGGGGTATCATCTGCCAGTATGCCGAAATAAAAACAGAAAAGATGGGCGGCCATGATCGGTATCATGTAGCCATATGCATTGCCCACATCAACAATAATCGGTGCGGTTAATGACGCCATCACAATATAAGTAGCTGTTGTAGGGAGCCCCATTCCGATCAGGAGGCTGGCCATGGCCGTGATCAGCAGCAGCAGGAAAATATTACCCTGGGCAAGATTTTCAACGATCCCGGATATCATCCCACCGATTCCCATATTGACAACACCCACGATGATGCCCGCAGCAGCGCAGGCCAGCGCCACCGCCATCATATTTTTTGACCCCTGGATCAGCCCGTTTACGATGACACGCCCCCCGTTGAGAATCCCGGTTAGCACCCCTTTTTTATTCAATATGGCATTGCGGACTTCCTGGTATATAATAATGACGAACAGAAGGGTAATAGCCCTGAATGCCGCAAGCTCCGGAGAATGACGCAACACCACTAGTTCATACAACAGCATGCTGATCGGAATAAGATAATGCGCACCGTTCTTCAAAGTTTCAAAAAATCTTGGGACATCTTCAGGGGGCAAACCCTCAATGCCCAGTTTCGACGCTTCCAGATGAGTAATGCAGAAAAGTCCGAAATATGAAACAAACGCCGGAATGGCGGCTGCCTTGACGACATCAAGATACGGGACGTTCACATATTCGGCAATGATAAACGCCGCCGCACCCATAATCGGCGGCATTAGCTGGCCGTCCGTACTCGATGCCACTTCGATGGCCGCTGCTTTTTTGGCTGGATAGCCGATTTTTTTCATTAATGGGATTGTAAAGGGACCGGTTGTGACAATATTGGCAATACTTGAACCGGAGATGAGTCCGGTGGCGCCACTGGCCACAACTGCAGCTTTTGCGGCCCCTCCTTTATAGCGCCCAAGAAATGACAGGGCAATATTTGTGAAAAACCTTCCGGCACCTGCTTTATCCAGAAGGGCCCCCAAAAGAACAAACAGATATACGATGGAAGAAGATACCCCCAGTGGAATTCCGTAGATACCTTCCGTAGACAGCGTAATATTGCTCATATACCTGTTCAGGGACACACCTCTAAATGCCAGCACATCGGGCATGTAAGGCCCGAGAAATGCGTAAGCGGTGAACAGAATGGCTATAATTGGAAGTGCGGGACCGATGACGCGTCTGGTGGCCTCCAGAAGAAGGATCACCAAAATGCTGCCGAAGATAAGATCACGGGTTATGGGGATGCCGGCCCGCATTGAGATCCCTTCATAGTCGAAAAGCAGGTATAGTGCTGCCAGAGCGCTCAACACTGCAAAAAGATAGTCGATAAAGGGAATCCGGTTGATGACGGCAAGAAAGCCGAAGAATTTCCTCGGTTTCTTCAGGCATGGGTGTACCAGAAAAAGAAGCGAAATGGCAAAAGCAAGGTGGATGGCCCGTTCCTTTGTACTTTCAACGATGATAAAATCGGCCAGCGCCAGTTGAAACATTGCCCATGATATGGCGATAAACGCCACCAGATAGAATTCAAAGGGGCGCAGGTCTCGAATGGCACCGGTTTCTGCTTTCAGCAGTTCAGCAGCTGATTTTCTCTGTTTTTTCGTGATATTTTTCAGCATCATCACATGATAATTATTGTTGATTCACATTAACCGTGAAGATTATTACTAAAATTCAGTACAGCGTCAACATTTTATTCCACTGGACTTTCTCCAAAATTTTTTCACGCTTAAAAAAGAGATGGATAGCACGCGTTTGGGTGGCCTGGGTCCGCCTGAGGCGGATTATCCGGGTGCGACAGCACAAGAAGCCTTTGTTCACTTATAGCAAGGAAGGTTCCAGGATGAATTTTTTCGCCTTGCTATGGAAAACACTTCTTGACACATAAACTGTTTTTAAAATACAGGTTTTCTAATCATGAAGGTTGAGCTCGAAAGAAAAGTTGAATATTTTGAAGTCAATCCCGGTTTCCGCATAACTCTCGGTTCCCTGTTCAGACGTTTGCAGGAATCTGCCATAATTCATTCTGAGAAGGCGGGGTTTGGTACAAAGAATCTGGTCCAAAACGGCCGTGCATGGGTATTAAACAGGATTGGGATTAATATTTTGAAAAGTTCCAGGTACCTTGAGCCACTTAAGGTGGCAACCTGGCACAGGGAAACCGCAGGGTTCAGATCTTACCGGGATTTTGAAGTTTTCTCAGGCACGGAAAAAGTGGCCGAGGCATCAAGCTTATGGATCTTTATGGACCTTGAAACCAGGAAGATTCTGCCGGCACCGGAGGATACCGTTGATGCCTACACTGCAGAAAATGACAGAATACAGGGTTTAAACATTGAATCATGGAGGCCTGATATCAAGTTTTCACCTGAATTTTCAACGGAAATCACTATGCGCAGTTCTGATTTTGATCCCATAGGCCATGTGAACAGTGCGGTTTATTTCGACTATATTGAAACACTTGTCTCATCTTGTTACAGCGACGCCCCTGAAATTAAAACTATTATGATTCAGTTCAGTAAAGAGATAGGAATGGAGATCAGCAGCATAAAGGCCGGCTTAACCAGGAATGACAATTCCTGCCTTTTCAGAATCTACAACCCAGAAATTGTGTTCGCAAGCGGCAGCCTTAAACTTTAAAACTCACAATCGAACCACCGAGTTCCTCAATTCGATGGTCAATCGCCTCGACCGATAATGGAATGGGGTCAAACCTTGATTTGTGACTTGCCAGGCGATTTTTTCCCCTGACGGCGGAATTTGTTCTTTTTACTGACCGAAACCGCTTCGGGCATAATCAGCCAGTCATCCTCCGGTTCAATACACTTCAGCTTCCGCCCCATAAAAGCCTCAATATCAGGCAGATAAAACGCGTCATCGTCGTCAGCAAAACTGATGGACGTGCCGGAGGCACCTGCCCTGCCAGTGCGCCCGATCCGGTGAACATAATCTTCCGGATCATGGGGCAGCTTGAAGTTGATTACATAATCCATGCCTTCAATATGGATTCCCCTTGCCACCACATCGGTGGCAACGATCACCCGGATTTTTCCGGTCTTAAATCCCTCAAGCCGACGAACCCGTTTTATTTGCGGCACATCACCGGTAAGGATCGAGCACGTGATCCCGTAACGGGTCAGCATCTCGGCAAGCCGATTCACTTGATCACGGCGGTTGCAGAAAATCAGCACCCGCTCCAGGTTCTGCCTGGCAATGACATTATAAAGCAGGGCAAATTTTTCTTTGGCGGTAACAATATAAACAATCTGATCCACGGTATCCACGGCAATCTGTTCCGGTTCGATTTCAACCGTCACCGGGTTGCGGGTCCAGCTGTTTGCCAGCCGGGTGATCGGATCGCTCAAGGTTGCACTGAAAAGCAATGTCTGACGTTTTTCCTTGGGCGGGGTACTGTAAATGATTTTCCGGACATCCGGGATAAACCCCATATCCAGCATGCGATCCGCCTCGTCAAGGATGAGCACTTCAACTTTTTTAAGGTTAAGATCACGGCGTCGCTGGAAGTCCAGCAGTCTTCCGGGAGTGGCCACGATAATATCCACCGGCGAGCCGGCCAGAAGCTTTCGCTGTTTATCATAATCCATGCCGCCGAAAACGGAAATTGTCTTCAGACCGCAATACCTGGAAAGCTGCCGGGCTTCTTCTGATATCTGGAGGACCAGCTCGCGTGTGGGAGCAATGATCAGGACCCGGGGGGTACCGGAACTTCTTTTTCCCTGAATCGGTGTATTGAGTATACGTGCAATGACCGTAATCAAAAAGGCAGCAGTCTTTCCCGTGCCGGTCTGGGCTTTGCCGAAGGCATCCTTTCCGGACAGCGTGCTGGGCATAATTTCTGCCTGAATTGGGGAACAGTAGGTAAAATCCAGATCAAAAATGCCGTGCATCAGGGATTCCGGCAGTTCAAAATCGTGGAATCGGGTTTTACCTTCAGCCGGAGGGACCTTGAACCGGGAAACCGACCACGAATCCTCGGCCGGCATGTTGGCGCTCTCAGCATCTATATCTTTTCTGCCTTTTCTTGTTGATGTACGGTTTCTTATTTTCGGTTGATCCGGCTTAGCCTGATTTGGTTTTGATTGATCCGATGTTGATTTATTCGACCTTGATGGTTCTGGTTTTAATTGATTTTTCATAGGCTTATGTTCTTTTCAGGCAACTCTCCTTTTGGGCCGAAAAAGTCAAACCGCGGATATTTATGTTTTGACCTTCCGGTGATTTTCACACTGATAAAATAATATTTTCTTTTAATATCAGGGAATAAACAAAAGTGCGAGTGTTTTATTTGAAACAAGGGAAATGGTGCGAGGGAAATGGAGTCAAACCTTGATTTGTGATTATAACAGCGTAGGTTGAATGTAATGAAACCCAACATTGTATGTTGCGATAACAAAATGATATATGAAAGTAATAGGCAATCGAAAATGCGATGCCGGCGTGCCCGAACTGCACCAAAAAGGAGCATATAATTATGAATGCGGATCGGACATGAAATTAACATTAAGGAAGCAATAGGGAAGGGATAAGATATGTTGCTGATACAATTCATTATGTCAAGAATGAAAACCTGACCTCGTTGTTTTCCTTAACTAATCTTTTGTTTTAAGAACCGAAAGGAAAGCCTGCTGCGGTATCATGACCTGACCCACCTGCTTCATCCGCTTTTTACCTTTTTTCTGTTTTTCAAGAAGCTTGCGCTTTCTTGTCACATCACCCCCGTAGCATTTTGCAGTAACATCTTTTCTGTAGGCAGAAATGGTTTTTCGTGAAATAATTTTTGCCCCTATTGCGCCTTGAATAGCAATTTTAAACATCTGCTTTGGTATTTCATCACGCAGTTTCTCACACGTCATTTTAGCCCGCTCAACCGATTTGTCCCTGTGAACAAGCTGAGACAAAGCATCCACGCGGTCGCCGTTGATGAGGATGTCCACTTTTACAAGATCGGTTTCCCGGTAGTCTAAAATATCGTAATCAAACGAGCCATATCCCTGGGTAATGGATTTGAGTTTATCATAAAAATCATAAACCGTTTCAGCAAGAGGCAGCTGGAATATCATTTCCATGCGATCACTGGTCAGGTATTGATAGTTTGTATTAATCCCGCGGCGCTCCATGCAAAGGTTCATTACTGTTCCCATGTACCGGTCAGGCATAATAATCGAAGCACGGATAAAGGGTTCCTTTACATATTCAATGGAACCGGGGTCGGGATACATTGCCGGATTGTCGATCATAGTAACGGTGCCATCGGTTAATGTGACTTCATATCGAACCGAGGGTGCCGTGATGATCAGTGAAGAATTGTACTCCCGCTCCAGTCGTTCCTGAACAACCTCCAGATGAAGAAGCCCGAGAAAACCACAGCGAAAGCCGAACCCGAGTGCCGCGGATGAATCTTTTTCAAAAATAAGCGACGAATCGTTCAGCTTCAGCTTTTCAAGTGCTGACGCAAGCTCAATGTATTCGTCAGATGCGACAGGATAAAGGGATGAAAAAACAACCGGTTTTGCCTCTTTAAATCCCGACATTGGGGTTTTGCACCGGTTGTTGGCAAGCGTAACGGTATCACCGCACCGGGTATCACTGACAGTTTTAATGCCTGCGATCACGTATCCCACCTCTCCTGCCGACAATTTCTCTTTCGGAACGCGGACAATCTGAAAAATACCGACTTCATCAACCTTATAAACCGCGTTGTTGGACATGAAGCATATCTCATCCCCGGTCCTGATGCATCCGTCAAAAACACGCAGATGGACAACGGTTCCACGATAAGCGTCATAATGCGAGTCAAAAATCAGCGCCCTTGTGGGAGCTGCCGGATCACCCGTGGGGTGTGGCAGGCCGGAGACTGCTTTTTCAAGCACATCAATTATCCCGGTCCCTTCCTTTGCAGACGTCAGAATGGCTATTTCAGGGTCGAGCCCCAGGTCCTCTTCAATTTGCTTTTTCACGCGCTCTATGTCTGCAGACGGCAAGTCTATTTTATTGATGACAGGAATGATCTCAAGGTCATGCTCCATTGCAAGGTAAAGATTGGCAAGTGTTTGAGCCTCAACGCCCTGAGCCGCATCAACCAGGAGAAAGGCGCCTTCGCACGACGCAAGAGCCCTTGACACTTCATAGCTGAAATCAACATGCCCCGGTGTGTCGATAAGGTTCATATAATAGAGTTTACCGTTTTTCGCCTTGTAGGGAAGACAAACTGTTTGGCTCTTTATGGTTATTCCCCGTTCGCGTTCAATATCCATGCTGTCCAGGATCTGGTCCTTGAAGTCACGGTCAGACACGATACCCGTCGCCTGTATAAGGCAGTCGGACAGCGTTGACTTGCCGTGATCTATATGAGCAATAATGCTGAAATTACGTATATTATCCATTTATTGAACCTGACTGCGCCAACATGGTGATTTGTATGCTGAATACTTGGCTTAATTTATTCATCTTTACTTGACACTAAGAAACATATCCATTATTATATACATTATTTTAAAAAATAAAAGCGCATAGTTATCAGACTATCTGAAATGTTGTCAAGCATTGTCACGTTATCAGGATAAACTATTATAAATTTTGCTAAATCAACAACAAGCTTCTCTTAAATGAAAACAAATATTTTAATTGTCGACGACGACGCGGCCATACGGGAATCAATGCAGGAATTCCTCGAACTGGAAGAATTTAAAGTCCTTTCTGTTTCAAATGCCGAAGAAGCGATTAACTTCTTAAAAAAAAATCAGGTTGATATAGTACTTACCGACATCATCATGTTCGAGATGGATGGCCTTGATCTGACCAATCTTATTAAAAAAGAATATGATACCGATGTGGTCATTATGACCGGCTATACTTCCGAACATTCATATGAGCAAGCCATCAGTAGGGGGGCCAGTGATTTTCTTTTCAAGCCTGTTCGATTTGAAGAGCTGTCGCTGAGGCTTAAAAGGGTGCTGAAAGAACGACAATTATCCAACGAACGGTCCGAAATGCTGCAGGAATTAAAAAAACTTGCCATCACCGACGGTCTCACCGGACTTTTCAACTCAAGACATTTTTACAAGCAGCTCGACATAGAGGTTGACAGGATTAAGCGTTACAAACACTCCATATCTATTTTAATTATAGACATAGATCATTTCAAGGACTTCAATGATTCATTCGGCCACATGGAAGGCGATAAGGTTCTAATCAAACTAGGCGCGCTGATCAAGTCATGTCTGAGAAGGATGGATACTGCATATCGATATGGCGGAGAGGAATTTACGGTTATTCTGCCTGAAACAAATAATGCAGATGCGATTATCGTGGCAGAAAGAATCAGAAAAACAATAGCGACAGAAACATTTATTCCATCTTCAGGTGAAAAAATTGCCATAACCGTCAGCATCGGGTCCACCGAATATCAGCATGAAGAAAGAATATCAACCTTTGTTCAAAGGGCTGACAAGGCGCTTTATGTTTCCAAGGATTTGGGACGCAACAGGGTCTCCTCACTTCCTGATTAGCGCCCATCCGTATCAGTTACTTTTATCTTCAGATAAAGATATCCGCTGTCCCCATCAGGCAATTGTCTACCAAGCCCCTTAAGTCTCAAGATATTGCCCTCTCTTGAACCGGAGGGAACAACAACTTTGAAAAGTCGATTGTGAAAACCCCATGGGATATTAACTGTTTTCCTCGTTCCTGTCAGCGCCTCATACTTTGTAATCACAATCTGACCGTACAGATTCGTATCATTTCCCGCACCTGAAGTTCTGACAACCTGCATCCGGCGGGAACGCCGTTTTCGGGTCATTTGCCCTATGGTCGCGCTTTTTCCAACATCGGGATAGAAAAGGAAAAGCTTAAGAAAAAGAATCCCGAAAACAAATCCACCGATATGCGCCCACCACGCAATTCCGCTTGACACGGCATGACTTCCGGCTGCGTTTATCATCTGCATTGCAAACCAGATCCCTATGAACAGAAAAGCCGGAACTTCGATAAACCAGGGAATAAAGATGATTGGGATGAGTGTAAGAATCTTTGACCGGGGATAAAGAATAAAGTATGCACCCATAATCCCGGCGATTGCGCCGCTGGCACCGATTGTCGGCACATTTGAATTGACATTAAGCAAAAGGTGCGCAAACCCTGATGTCACGCCGCACAACAAATAAAAGAAAAGATACCTTACATGTCCCAGGCTGTCTTCAACATTATCGCCAAAAATATAAAGAGACCACATATTTCCTATCAGATGCCAGAAGCCGCCATGCAGAAACATAAATGTGACAAAAGATGTCAACTGCTGGACGGTTGAAAAGTAAGAGGAGATGTGGGGGATTGAGTATCGTGCTGGTACCAGGCCGTATACATAAGCGTAACTGTCAAAATCCGAACCCTGTGCAAGCTGTACCAGAAAAAAAACAATGTTAATGCCGATAATAGAATTGTTTACAACAGGATAATGTCTGGAAGATGTTGTATCGCGGATAGGAAGCATGGTTCAAGGCCCTTATAAAATGCGCATGCTGAGATCCACCGCTTTTGCCGAGTGCGTCAGGGCGCCTGCTGAAATGATGTCGACTCCGGTCTCTGCAAGAGCATTCAATTCCTTTTGAGTCACCATTCCCGACACTTCAACAACCGCCTTTCCATTAATCAGTTTCACTGCTTCCCTGATCTTCTTAAGGTCCATGTTGTCCAGCATGATCACGTCGGCTTCTGCCTCAAGTGCTTCTTTCACCTCATCCATATCGGTCACTTCAACTTCTATTTTCACAAGGTGAGATATATTTTTCCTGATTTTAGTGACCGCTTTTTTAATTCCCCCGCAGGCCTTAATATGGTTATCCTTTATCAATACGCCGTCAAACAGGCCTGTTCTGTGATTGAACGCTCCGCCGATTCTGACAGCGTACTTTTCAAGCACACGCCAGCCCGGGGTCGTCTTCCTGGTATCCACAAGACGAACGTTTTTATTTTCCAGAAGATCGACAAACGATTTAACATGGGTTGCAACACCGGAAAGGTGCTGCAAAAAATTAAGGGCTGTCCGTTCGCCTTTCAAAAGGCTGCACAGCCTCCCTTCAATCTCTACGGCAATGTCGCCCGAATCAAGGAAGTCTCCATCAGACGCAGACGGCCTGAAACTAATGTCTCCATCAAGACGTGCGAAAACCTGGTGTGCGATATCGATACCGGCAATGACAAGCGGTTCTTTGGCGACAATTATACCTTTGCCTGTTTTGTCAGGTGAAATCAGGTTGTCGGTGGTAATATCCCCGGACCCGATATCCTCCATCAGCGCCATTTCAATAAGCTTTTGTATACCGGGCATGACTTTATGAATATTGTCTGTTACCTGATTATTTTTCTGATTATTTTTCATGGGACTAATTTTCCTGAAATTCTTTAACCCGTTCGAGATTCTTTTTTGTTTTTTCCTGTTTTTCAGCCAGGTCTTTATACCGGGCTTTCACCTTGGCGACCACATCTTCCGGTGCTTTATCAAGAAAACCTTTGTTTTCCAGTTTTTTTGAAATAGCAAAAAGTTCCTTGTCGAGTTTTCCGATCTCCTTTTCAAGACGACCTGCTTCCTTTGAAAAATCAACCACACCTTCCAGGGGAACAAATACAGTAGCATTATCCACAATGGCTGTTGCAGCTGCCTTTGGCCGGACACCCGGCTCTTCTACTGTAAATGACTCAAGCCTTGCAAGGTCCATAATCATTTCCCTGTGTTGTTCGATGGTTTTCCTTGTTTCCAAATCCGGAGACTGGACTATTGTGACAAGTAAAGAGGATGGAGGAATATTCATCTCGCCTCTTATATTTCTTGTGCTGGTAATAATCTCGATTATCCTTTCCATGACTTCTTCTGCTTCACGGTCGTCTGCAATACTTTCCGCATCAGGCTGGTCGATCGGAAAAACGGCTTTCATCACAGACCCTTGGGTCCCCGGCAGTTTATGCCATATCTCTTCCGTCACAAACGGTATGAAAGGATGAAGCAATATAATAGTGTCACGGAGAACACGCCATAAAACAGACAGCGTCGCATCATGCGCGTCACTTCCTTTTTTGCCGTAAAGAATCGGCTTGATAGCTTCAAGGTACCAGTCGCAGAATTCATGCCACACAAAATTATACAGGTCTGAAGCACTTTCATTGAATTTATATGCATCGAGAGAATCGGCAACAGACATTGTTATACGCTTCAGCCTTGACAGAATCCACCTGTCGGCGAGAGATATATGTTCAAAATCGATCTCTTTCCCCGGACTGCTGATATGCATCAGGGCAAATCTTACAGAGTTCCAGACCTTGTTGATAAAATGGCGGTAACCATCGATTCTGTTTTCAGACATTTTGATGTCGCGTCCCTGGGCGGCAAAAACAGCCAATGTAAAACGAAAAGCATCGGTGCCGTACTTTTCTATCATTTCAAGAGGATCGATAACATTACCCTTGGACTTGCTCATCTTTTTTCCCTGTTCGTCGCGGACCAGCGCATGCACATACACATCCTTAAAAGGTACGTCTTTCATAAAATGAAGCCCCATCATCATCATGCGCGCAACCCAGAAAAACAATATGTCAAAACCCGTAATTAAAACCGTTGTCGGGTAAAACGTCTTTAAAAGCGGGGTCTCCTCAGGCCATCCCATTGTAGAAAAAGGCCACAGGGCTGAACTGAACCAGGTGTCAAGGACATCTGTTTCCTGAACAAGATTGCCGCTGCCGCACCCCGGACATGCTGAAGGTGTCTCTTCGCTAACAATGACCTCGTCACAATCGCTGCAGGTCCATGCCGGAATCCGGTGTCCCCACCAGATTTGCCGTGAAATACACCAGTCCCTGATATTGTACATCCATTCAAAATAGGTCTTGGACCAGGTGTCAGGTATAATCCTGGTGCGACCGTCTTTGACAGCTTCAATCGCTTTTTCAGCAAGCGGTGCGACTTTGACAAACCACTGTTCCGACAGATTCGGTTCCACAACCGTTTTACAGCGGTAACAGTGACCCACTCCATGGTCATACTTTTCAATTTTTTCCAGCGACCCCGTCTCTTCTAATGCCGCAACAACCGCTTTCCTGCACTCAAATCTTTCCAATCCTTCAAATTTGCCTGCTTCCGCCGTCATCCGGCCGTCGTCATCAATGACCTTAATCACGTCCAGTTTGTGACGCCGCCCGATCTCAAAGTCATTTGGGTCATGTGCCGGTGTCACTTTCAACGCCCCTGTTCCAAAAGACGTCTCCACATATTTATCTCTGATCAGCGGTATCATTCTGCCCACAAGGGGAAGTTCTACGTCAACCTCCTTAATGTGGCCATAACGTTCATCATCAGGATTTACAGCAACTGCGGTATCCCCAAGCATTGTCTCGGGCCTTGTGGTGGCAACCGTTAATGCCCCGCTTCCGTCAGACAAAGGATACTTGATATAGTACAGCAACCCTTCATGCTCTTCATGTTCCACTTCAAGATCTGAAAGAGCGGTACGGCATCTCGGGCACCAGTTAATAATATAGTTACCACGGTAAATCAGGCCTTCTTCATGCAGTTTGACAAAAACCTTTCTAACAGCCTTTGACAACCCTTCGTCCATGGTGAACCGTTCTCTCTGCCAGTCACATGAAGCCCCAAGGCGTTTGAGCTGACCAATAATGGCGTTTCCATACTCTTCCCGCCATTTCCAAACTTCTTCAATAAACTTTTCTCTTCCAAGCTGCTGACGGCTTATGCCGTCTTTTGCAAGGCTTTTTTCAACAACATTCTGGGTTGCAATTCCGGCATGATCAGTACCCGGCATCCAGAGTACGTTATCGCCACGCAGTCTTCTGTACCGGCAAAGAATATCCTGCATTGTGTTATTAAGTGCATGCCCCATGTGAAGAACGCCTGTCACATTAGGCGGCGGGATAACGATTGAGTAGCTCTTTTTATCGCTTTTATCATCGGCTGCAAAGAGGTGTTCCTCTTCCCAGTATTTATACCATCGCTTTTCCACATCATGGGGTTCATACCCCTTTTCGATCGGACCTGGGTTCATAAACCAACTCCTAAATTTAAAAAGGGATTGTCAAGCAGTGCTGTCACCAGTTAACAATCCCCGAATTCACTATAAATAAATATATATATACAAAAGTAACTCTATTAATCGTTCTCCGTATCACTCACTAACAGACTTTTCATTCTATCTATTTCCTGTAACACCTTTTTTTCGATAACATCGGTAATCAGGTCGTTAATTTTATCAGCAAGCATTTCTTTAATAACCTTCCTGACCGCTTCTTCAACCTGTTCAGCTGTCGCATGGGTTATAGTCTGGTTGTAATCTTTTTCCCGGAAAAGCTTATCTCCAGGCTGCAGCTTGGACTCAAACTTGAAGTCAACAGGACGGCCTTCTTCCCTAAGATCCTCAACTTTAACAGACATAACACCCGGCCTGTCCAGAATTTTTTCTCCATCCTTTTTTGATTCCGCATCATCTTCAGAAAATGTCAGCACACTTCCGAGATCTTCGTCAAGCGATTCCGCAAATACTTTTCTTTCCTCACTATTTTGCTCTTCAAAATCATCGCCGGATGCTTCAATCTCCTCATCAGGCGATAGCAGATCCTCATCAAACTCCGCATCTTCCTCTTCATCAACGTCCATATCTTCTGTCTTAAATCCGACAAAATCGTCATCATTAATACTTTCGATAAGTTCCAACAGCTCTTTGTCGACATCCTCATCGCTTTCATTAGTCGTTTCTGTTTCCAGAGTTTCAGGTTCCAGGGCTTCAGGTTCCCCTTCCATTTCCATGGCTGAGGTTGCCTTTTCCTGTGTATCTAATTCAATTGTATCTTCAAGCTGAACATCACTCTCTTCTGCTACATCTGCTGCATTATCAGGGGCAATCGGTTCCTCGTCATCTGGTATATCATCTGGTATATCATCAATGATCGGAGCTGTTTCTTCGATGTCCGTCAATTCAATCACATCTTCATCTTCGACCGCATCAATAAGATCGATAATTTCATCGTCCACGGCCACATCGGTCAATTCTACGACCTCTCCTTCCTCTGTGACAACATCGGTCAAGTCTATTACATCATCATTATCTTCAGCGACCATATCGGTCAAATCAATGATTTCTTCATCCCCGGCGGAAGTATCCAGAACCACTTCAGTGAGGTCGATGATCTCTTCATTTTCAGGTAAGCTTGAATCTTTTATCTTTTTTTCAGGTCCGTTATTGTCTGACATATGGACTTCACCCTCCTGTATAATTCTTGCAACAGTGTAAAATTTCAACTAAATCAAACAGGATTTACATAATTTTTAAAAAATTAACATACGGTATACTTTGTGTCAAGGTATTTAATTTATTGCCATATACCAAGAAAAGAATTATAAACAACAACATGAATATATAGTATTTATTGATTTCATATAATAGTTCACTATTTTGATATAGAGTTGTTTATGCGACGCTTCTTTGTTGACCAGTCAAACATAGCCGGATCTCAAGCAATCCTCACAAAATCTGATGCCAGGCATATTCAGCAGGTGCTTCGCCTGAAGCCCGGTGAAAAAATACTGCTTTTTGACGGCTCGGGTAATGAATACGAATCCATAATAAAAGGCATGTTGAATAATAAAATCACAGTGACACTTGGCACAAAGCTGTCATGCTCATCTGAATCTCCGTTAGCATTAATTGTTGCCCAGGCCATCCTGAAAGACCGTAAAATGGACACTCTGGTACGGCAGTTAACGGAACTCGGCATTACAAACTGGTTTCCGTTTGCTGCCGAGCGCTCCGTGGCAAGGCCGGATGCAGGCCGACTTGCCAACCGGATGCAGCGATGGGAGAAAATCGCAACAGAATCCCTGAAACAATGCAAAAGAGGGTGTCTACCGCAAATAGGCACATATCGTACATTTGAAAAAGCCATCAGCCATGCCGGAAACTGTGACCTGAAAATTATTTTCCACCAGGATGCCGTGGAACCGTTAATGGCCGATCATGTTTCTCCTGATATTACCGGAAAAAAAATCTTTTTGATGTTCGGACCGGAAGGCGGTTTTACACAAAATGAAATTGACATGGCCGATGACAAAGGCTTCATCACCGCACGTCTTGGCCCTCGGATTTTGCGTGCTGAAACAACGCCTGTTGCCGCCTGTGCGATTGTCCAGTATCTTTTTGGAGATATGGGAACTAAAAATTCTTGACAATGCCCTGATATTTTATTTATAAGAAATATTTCATTTTGTGCCTAGGTAGCTCAGTCGGTAGAGCAGGGGACTGAAAATCCCCGTGTCGGCAGTTCGATTCTGTCCCTAGGCACCATAAAATAAAGGGTTTACAGCGATTCGTTTGTAAACCCTTTTTTAGTTTATAAAAGCCTCTCCCCACTCTCTCCCCACTTTTAAAGCTAAGTAAAGGGAAGTTGAGGGCATCAAAATGACACCCTCAGCTTTTTTTCAATTGGTGTTCACAACGAT
>CAZTYY010000033.1:0-22433 GCA_964617785.1 uncultured Desulfobacterales bacterium
GTTTGTCAAAACCGCATCTCGAGCAGGAATCAATGAGTCGAATATGCTGTTGGATCCTGTCGGCAAAATTTTTAAGTACGGTCTGACCGGTAATATGACCAAGTTTCGCATTGATTTCATTAATATTCTCAATAGTTAAAACAATGATGGAAAACGGTAAAGAATACCGGTTCAAACGCGCCAGTTCCTCGTTAAATTTTTCAACCCCCTGGGAATGCGGCGTGAGCCCTGGAAGTTCATCTCGACGGGCTTCAAGGCCTCTGATAAATTCCACGACAGCTGGATTTGAAGACTGCCTGATTTCTTCAGAGCTACCTTCAAAAATGACCATCCCTTCATCAAGCATGATGATCCGTTGTGTAATATAAAAGATATCCGGTATTTCATGGCTCACCATTATTCCGGTAAATCCAAATTCTCTCTGATAATCACATATCATCTGGTGGACCGCATGCTTCCGGATAGGATCAAGGCCGGTGGTCGGTTCATCGAAAAGTACAATTTTAGGATCGGTTACCAGGGCCCTGGCAAGCGCCACACGTTTTTTCATACCGCCTGAAATCTGAGACGGATATTTATTATCAATATCGTAAAGATCCAGTTGGTCTGTTTTTTCCCTGACCTTATCCTGTATCGCCTTTTTCGAAAATGAAGTTTTTTCTTTTAAGGGAAGTGCGATATTGTCAAATACTGTCATTGAATCGAAAAGAGCGTTGCCTTGAAACATATAGCTCAAACTATTTTTAAAGTCCTGCCTATCGGCCCTGTTCATGCCGGAAATATTCTTCCCATTGAACAAGACGTTACCTGAATCGGGTTTAATAAGGCCTATGATATGTTTAAGGAGTACACTTTTTCCCGTGCCGCTCTTGCCGATAATAGCCGCAATCTCTCCAGCATAGGCAGAAAAATCAATAGAATTTAACACATGATTTGTGCCGAACGACTTGGTCACTTTGTCAAATTTAATCAGGGGTTGGCTCATCTTTATTTATAAAAGTATTGAAGTTAATGCATAATCAACGATCAGAATCAGAACACAGGAAATAACAACCGATGATGTCGTGGCAAGGCTAACTCCCTTGGCACCGAAACCTTCCTCCCTTTTGTGTACGAAAAAACCCTGATAGCAGCAAATCGTCACAACTACAACAGCAAAGGCAATAGACTTAATAAAACCTCCGGTAATATCGCCCATTACGACGCTGGTTTCAATCCTTGAAAAATATATCCCCGAATTAATTCCGAGAAGGACTGAACCTGTCAGGTATCCACCAAAAATTCCGACCACATCAAATATGGCGGTTAACAATGGAAAGCTGATGACGGCAGCAGCGATTCTTGGGCTGACAAGAAATCTTACCGGGTTAATATCCATTGTCACAAGAGCGTCTATCTGCTCGGATATTCTCATTATACCTATTTCGGCTGCAGTTGCCGATCCCGCTCTGCCGATGATCATAATGGCAGTCAAAACCGGGCCAAGCTCTCGGATAAGCGTCAGGGAAACAGCAGCACCCAGCAATCCTTCTGAACCGAATTTAACCAGTGTATAATATCCCTGGAGGCCCAGCACCATACCGGTAAATACAGCCGTAAGAGAAACTACAAAAAGAGACTTTGTTCCGATAAAATAGATCTGCTGGACAATTTTTTTTAATTGAAAAGGATATGAAAAAATAAATATAAATCCGTTAATAAAAAACAGAGTGACCCTTCCCATTTCCCTGACAAAGAATATTGTCAGCCGGCCCGTTGATGCCGGCATTTCTTTAATGGATCTCATGTGTATCATTTTATTTGCTGAAGTAGTTCCTGTAGAATGTATTCACTAAATAATTTCACGCTGATCTAACTTCAACCCAGATTCAGGCGTCTTTTAGTAACAATCATTATGTATATATATTCTATAAAACAATTATTTTCAAGAAAGACCATTTTTTATCAAAAATAATATGAAATCTGAATAAATCACTTGTTGTTTGCAATCGCAATTAAAATTGTGATATGTGGAAATTTATAATTATTAAGGCTATATTTAAGGAAACAGTCTTTTTAGGATTTTTATTGTGTAAATATAATTTAGTGTTATATTTCAGACTATTATGACAGACAAGTGAGCCATGTCTCACTCTTTTTTTTATATGGAAGATAAAAAAGACAACACAAAGATTAACCTTGAGTTTAATGAAGCTGCGCTTGCTATGCAGCTTTTCGGGGAACACAACTGCCACCTTAAAAAGCTTGGTGATGCACTCAACATTTCAATCGACAGCAGAGGCAGCAAGGTTTTTATTCAGGGAGAATCCATATCAGCAAAGCTTGCAAAAACTGTACTTCAACAACTTTACGGATTGATCGAGGAAAACTATCCTGTTTATCCCCGTGATATAGATTATGCCGTGAAAGTGCTCAGCCAGGATGACAAACAAAACCTTAAGTCTATATTTCTTGATACAGTATATATTACATCAAAAAAAAGATCCATCAGCCCAAAAAGTTGCGCTCAGAAACAATATATTGAATCTGTCAGAAAAGATGATATTGTGTTTGGAATAGGACCGGCAGGTACGGGAAAAACTTACCTTGCGATGGCTATGGCGGTTTCAGAACTGTCCAAGGGCAATAAAAGCAGGATTATACTTACGCGTCCGGCTGTTGAGGCGGGCGAGGCACTCGGTTTCCTTCCTGGTGACCTTGCCGAAAAGGTTGATCCTTACTTAAGGCCGCTTTATGATGCTCTGCATGATATGATGCAGCTTGAAAAAGTGTCCGGCCTGATGCAGCAGGGTGTGATTGAGGTTGCACCACTTGCTTTTATGAGGGGAAGAACACTGAACGATTCATTTATCATTTTGGATGAAGCGCAAAATACGACTGTTGAACAAATGAAAATGTTCTTAACACGCATCGGTTTCGATTCCAAGGCAGTGATTACAGGAGACATTACACAAGTGGACCTACCGGCAGGAAGGCCATCAGGTCTTATCAACGCCAAGGATGTTCTTCAAGGTATTAATGGTATCAGTTTTGTCTTTTTCTCTGAAAAAGATGTTGTAAGGCACAAACTTGTTCAGGAAATAATTAAAGCTTATGAAAAAAATGTGGGTCATGAAAACCGGACCGGATCATAATGAATGCCAGAATTAATATAAAAAAAGCAGAACAATACCTGAAGCCTGGCAACAGCTTTTTATGGGGACTTCTTCTGTGTGTCACAATTATTTTCACCCTTATACTGCATCCGCGACTTGTATCAAAAAAAGATTCCTACAGTATTGGAGACATTGCACAACGAAATATTAAAGCGCTGAATGATTTTTTAATCGAAAATAAAGATGCAACCGAGGCAAATCGCCTACATGCAGTCGAAGCAGTGCATACGGTTTATGACCATGACACAAAGCTTGCTGCTGATATCTCACGACACATTAATAAAGCATTTTCATTGGCGAGAACCGTTATTTCGGGAAATAGTGAGGAAAATCAAAAACAAACTACTGACAACGAAGCAATATCTCTCCACGATAAAATCTGGCGAACAAAGGAGCTGTTTGAAAAACAAATCGGTATCCCAGTGAGTGACGGCGCATACAAAATTCTTGAGCAAGATCAATTTTCAATAAAAATTGAAAATTTTATTATTAAAATTGTTACAAAAATACTGTCAAACGGGGTAGTTGCAAACAAGGAAATTCTTCTAGCTGAAGAAGAAAAAGGAATCGCATTAAGGGATGTTGAAAACAAGACAGAAAAAACCATTCAATTTCTTAAGCAGTTCTACGGACCAGATCAGGCAAAAGCAATGGTGCGAATTGTCGGTGAAGAAATTCTTACAAATACAGACTACACAGCTAAGGGTCTTATTGTTGATTTTGCTCAGCAACTTGTAACACCCAACATTACCCTGAACAGGAGTGAAACAAAGGAACGTAAGAAAAAAGCTGCCGGTGAGATCAAGCCGTTTCTTTACGAAATTAAAGCAGGAGAAATGGTCCTTCGAGAAGGTGAAAGGGTGACCGAGCTTCATGTAGTAAAACTTCGAGCAATGCAGCAGTATATGGAAGAGTCCGGAATCAGCTTCAAAAGAATCGGCACATCAATGATTATCCTAAGCCTTCTTATAGTAATATATTTCCTTTATATCAGGAATAATTCTATTATAAAGCAGTATCCCTCAAAAAATATCCTGTTTATTGCATGCGCCCTCATCACTTTCCTGTTGCTGGCCAAGATTTCAGCAGTTCTGGCCGATTCCCTTGCCCAGGGATCGATGTTTTCCATATCCGCAGGTTCCATGTATTTCGGAATCCCGATAGCCGCGGGCGCAATGACGATCGCCCTTTTCATGGGTTTAGAAATTGCAAGCCTCTTTGCAATAGTTATGGCGATCTGCTCCGCAATTATACTCAACAACAGGCTGGATATTTTCATTTATTTTCTGCTAAGCAGTGTTGTTGGCGCATATTGGACGCTCCACTGCAGGGAACGAATTGTTTTTATAAAGTCCGGTATTAAACTCGGCCTTGTGAACATTCTGTTTGTTACAGCAGCAGATATATATATGGCAGATATACAGGGGTTTAAACTTTTACTGGACTGGGCGTTTGCATTTTTTGGCGGTGTAGCTGCAGGCATCGTAACAGCAGGTCTGGCACCACTTGTTGAAAGCGCATTCGATTATACAACGGATATTAAGCTCCTCGAACTGGCCAACCTTGACCGGCCCATTCTCAGGCGTCTCATGATAGAAGCTTCCGGAACATATCATCATTCGGTTATTGTCGGCTCAATGGTTGAAGCTGCTGCATCAACGATCGGAGCTAACTCTCTCCTTGCAAGGGTTTGCGGTTACTATCATGACATCGGTAAAATTAAAAAGCCGCTCTATTTTATCGAGAACCAAACCGACGGTATCAACCGGCATGACAAGCTGGCACCGTCAATGTCCAGCCTAATCCTGACTTCACATATCAAGGAAGGTGTTGAAATCGCGAAAAAGAATAAAGTGGGAAAACCGATTATCGATTCCATCCGGCAACACCATGGAACAAGTCTAATAAGTTTCTTTTACAACAAGGCAGTTCAATTAAAAGGTGCAAACGCAGTCGATATTGACAACTTCAGATACCCGGGTCCAAAACCCCAGACAAGAGAAGCAGGTCTTGTTATGCTTGCAGATGTTCTTGAAGCAGCCTCAAGAACACTGAGCAATCCAACTCCATCAAGAATACAAGGACTGGTGCAAAACCTTATCAACAAAATATTTTCGGATGGCCAGCTAGATGAATGTGAACTTACTCTAAAAGATCTGCATAATATCGCAAAAAGTTTTACCAAGATTTTGTCCGGTATTTATCATCACAGGATTGAATATCCTGAAAGTGCTGCTACGGCTGAAGGAAAAAACAAAAATGGGAGTTCTGATAAAAAACAGCCAGGACGGAATATTGATTCAAATGGAGAAGATTCAGAAAAAAGCCCAGGCCATCTTAAACGCCTTGGGCAGTCCTGACAGTGAACTGTCAGTTATGATCGTCGATGACCACCGAATTTCTGAATTAAATTTGCAATACCTGAATCGAGAAGGGCCTACAAATGTTATCGCATTTCCGATGCAGGAAGGTGATTATTCTGAAATAAATCCTAACCTTGTAGGCGACGTAGTCATATCAGCAGATACGGCGGAAAAAGAAAGCGAGCAAGCCCTAATCGATACACATGAACGGATCGATCAGTTACTGGTGCATGGAATATTACATCTCTTTGGTTATAACCATGAAAATACAGAAATAGAAGCACTTGAAATGGAACAAAAAGCCGTGAAATTGATGGACGTAATTAAACATATTGAAAACGGAGGTTAAAAAGATGGCAGGTCTATCGGTAAATGTCGATCATATTGCGACACTGAGAGAAGCCCGAAAATCAAAATACCCTGATCCCGTGGCCGCTGGCATCCTTGCCGAATTTGCCGGAGCTGATGGTATTGTTGTACATCTCCGGGAAAACAGGAAGCATATCCAGGATCGTGACGTCAGGATGTTACGAAATGTCGTGCAAACAAAACTGATACTCGAAATGGCTTCAACCGCTGAAATGGTTGGGATTGCGCTTGACGTAAAACCCGATGTCATCACACTTGTTCCGGAAAAAAGGGAGGAGCTCACAACCGAAGGAGGCCTGGATCTGATCGTTCATAACCACACCATTGCCGAAACAGTGGACACATTGCAAAATAGCGGTATACCAGTCAGTATTTTTATTGACCCCGACCCGGAACAGGTGAAATTGGCCCATAAAATCGATGCGTCCATGGTGGAAATACATACGGGCACCTTCTGCGATGCCCCAACTGCAGACAAAAAACAAAGAGCCTTCAATAAAATAGTTGATGCTGTAAAGCTTGCCAGAAAACTGAAACTCGGCATTAACGCCGGTCATGGATTGTGCTACAAAACCATAAAAAGCTTCAAGGGACTGTTTGAAATAGATGAATTCAGCATCGGTCACAGTATTGTTTCACGGGCTTCGCTTGTTGGAATGGAAAAGGCAGTGCAGGAAATGATCCGGCTAATTAAAACACTGTGACAGCAGGAGGGAGAGAAGGATCATGTATCTTGTGACAGCACGCGAAATGCAGGACATGGACCATACGACAATAGAATCTTTCGGCATTCCGGGCCGTGTTCTGATGGAAAATGCCGGTCGCGGCGCAACACAGATGCTTTTCGACACTTTTCCCGATATCCGCACAAAAAAAGTCGGCGTCATTGCCGGAAGGGGAAACAACGGTGGTGACGGTTTTGTAATCGCTCGCTATCTTTACCAATACGGAATAAAAGTTACTGTTTACCTCCTTTCTAAGGCAAACAACGTAAAAGGGGATGCTGAAGCCAATCTCAAACTTCTTGGCCCCATAGGTGTTCCTGTGATCGAGATACCAGCTCAATCTGATTTTGATATGAACAGGTTAAGTCTTGCTCACCAGGAAATCTGGGTCGATGCGATTCTCGGGACAGGCCTTAAGTCCGATGTTAAAGGCTATTTCAAAGATATCATCACCTTCATAAATAATTCGAAATCACCTGTTTTTTCAGTTGATATACCTTCCGGTCTTGATTCGGACACCGGTCAGCCGCATGGTATCTGCATCAAAGCAAAGGCGACAGCAACATTTGCTTTTGCTAAATCAGGCCATATACATTATCCGGGCTTTCATTACACAGGTCGCCTCGGTATAGTTGATATCGGCATCCCTGAACATATTATCGAAAAAACAAGCCCTTTTCAGAATCTCATCACGCCCGAAATGGTCTGCGACGGATTTCGCCCAAGGCGAGCTGATGCGCACAAAGGGACAGCCGGTCATCTCATGATTATTGCAGGTTCTCCAGGCAAAACAGGCGCTGCAGCTATGACAGCAGTATCTGCCATGAAAACCGGAGCAGGTCTCGTCACGTTAGGGATACCTGCTTCACTCAATCCGATTCTTGAATCTCAAGTTCTTGAAGTCATGACGGAACCTCTTGCTGAAACCAAAGACAGTATGCTTGCCGAAGCATCTTTTGGCAGTATTATTCGACTTCTTGAAGGCAAAACATGCCTGATAGTCGGCCCCGGCATAGGTATGTCAGATGAAACCGGGAACCTTATCAGACAAATTATTTTACATACAGGGATACCGGTTGTAATCGATGCAGACGGTATTAATCATCTTTCCGGCAATACAGATCTGCTGCGAAAAATCAAAACACCTGTTATTCTGACACCTCACCCAGGCGAAATGGCACGGCTTACAGGTAATTCGATTCAAGATATCCAAAAAGACCGAACCGGATCTGCTCGAAAATTTGCAGCAGAATTTGGGATTTACCTGGTATTAAAAGGCGCGAAAACTGTCATTGCCCATCCGGATGGAACTGTTTTTATCAATCCCACAGGAAACCCTGTCATGGCTTCCGGAGGAATGGGCGATATATTGGCAGGTATTATCGGAGGACTTTTAACTCAGGGTTATTCATCGGAATATGCATCGACAGCCGGTGTATTTATACACGGTGCGGCTGCAGATAGTATCAGCAAAAAGACCGGACCTATAGGCATACTCGCTTCAGAGGTGATGAACGCAATTCCTGAACAGTTTTCAAATATTGCGAAAAGAGCCACTTCCACATACATGAGTACAATGCCTGACAATCTGGGACTGTGATGTTTTCAGAATCGATAACCGTCACACATTCAACTGAAGAGACAAGGTTTGCCGGCCAGCATCTTGGAAAGGTTCTGAAACCCGGCACCACGCTCTTTATCAAGGGTGAACTGGGTAGCGGAAAAACCGTATTTGTGCAGGGACTTGCAATCGGTCTCGAAGTACCCGATAAGTTTTATATTACAAGTCCTTCTTACACACTTATTAATGAATATCCCGGGCGGTGCCGTCTTTTTCATGCCGACCTCTACAGATTGAACAGTCATTCAGATTTTGATCATTTAGGACTCGAGGAAATTACGGAAAGTAACGGTGTTGTTGCGATAGAATGGCCTGAACGCCTGCCGAAAAACTTTCTCTCATCAACTATAGACGTGGAGATCAAAATAATTGATGATGATAAAAGGAAAATATTTCTCTCGATTTCAAGTGATATAAACGGCATTATTCCATTGCTTTTTGATAAATAATATCGCATAGATTCACTTACAAAAAATATGATTTCAAGGTGCAAATATGAACAACATTAAAATAAAATCATCTTCTATTATTCTTTTACTAGTGATCTTTCACTTGTCACTTTTTTTAACTGCCCTTGATGTTTCTGCAGAGCGCCTGTCGGTCAAGTCTAATACTGCCAATATTAGGTCCGGACCGGCAACAACATACAAAGTGCTGTGGCAGATTGAAAAATATCACCCGGTTGATGTTATTAAAAAGAAGGGAAACTGGTATCAGTTTAAAGACTTCGAAAGTGACAGCGGATGGATTCATAAATCACTCTTAAGCAATATGGCGACCGTAATCACTAAAAAAAACTGCAACATCCGCTCCGGTCCGGGAACAAAATATAAAATCGCCTTTACTACTGAAAAAGGCATCCCCTTAAAAATAATCGAAAAAAAGGAAAAATGGCTACATGTTCAACATGCTGACGGTGATAAGGGATGGATAAATAAACCTTTAGTATGGTAAATGCCATAGCAACCTTCTTCCGCAACTTTCTTCTTGACACAAAAATGTATTTTTGATAAGCATAGGATGAACACTGTTCGCTTTGCAGGATGACGTTAATAGCACAAAGTATTTTTTGCGTGCTGTGGGATTTGAGAAACAGAATTCAACTATGAGTGATAATAAAGAAAGAAGACAATCCGCTCGGTTTAAAGTCAAGGAGGGTGCTTATGCTATATCATCATCCACGAAGTCAAATGAACTTCTTGGACAGATTATAGACATCAGTATAGGAGGCCTTTCATTTAGCTATCTTGACTATGAAAATAAATACGAATCCATCGAAACATCCGATATTGATCTTTTTATTTCCGGAACAGGTTTCTTTTTCAACAATCTCCTAATTAAAACAATATCCGACATTGTGCCGCCGGATAAACATTCTTTCAGTTCTCTACCGATTAGAAGGCGAGGCATCCAATTTTCAGACCTATCAAAACAGGACAAATCAAACCTTAATAAATTTATCCGGCAATATGCTGATGATGCAGTTTGAATTATAACATTTAACCGCCATTGGTTCTTAAACGCTGTATCTGCTCATTATAAAAAGCAATCACCTCTCTGCGGTTTAGCATCCCTAAAAGAACCCCATCATCATCATTATGAACAACCGGTAAGCTGTCTATATTCTTTATGGTAAATTTTTGAAGTGCGGTATTTAAATCTTCGGAAGGAGTTGTCGTAATGACATCTGATGTCGCAATATCCTTCATAACGATAAGCGGTTCGATTTCCATTGAAAAAAGCACTCCCCTGATATCAGTACTTGAAAATATTCCTATTAATTTTTTATCATCATCCATTACCGGGAAATAATGCTGTTTTGTCTCTGAAAAATATTTCTTGAAATCTGAAAAAAGCATGTTCTGGGGTATAAGGTCAACCTTTTTAACCAGATGCATCAGATCTTGAACACTGATTGCCTGGAGAATGTCTACTAAAAACTCACCGGCATGGGCAGGTGAATCAATTTTCTTTTTCACCTGTTTTTTATATATCGTCCATTTTTTGGATACAAGGAAACAGAGTGAGCAGACAAGAAGGCTCGGTAAAAGCAGGTGATACGAATTTGTCATTTCACTGACAAAAATAATTGTAGATATCGGTGTATTGGATACAACGGTAAAAAATCCGGCCATCCCCACAACCACAAATGCGCCAGGTTCTGTTACTATACCGGGTATCATCTGGTGAAACAATTTTCCGACTGCTCCGCCCATGGCACCGCCAATCACAATCGAAGGGCCAAATACACCGCCACTGCCGCCGGAGCCAATGGAAAATGAAGTTGTGATGATTTTCCCGATGGCAAGAAGGAGCAGGACTGTAATCGCAAGTTCATTATTCAGCGCCTTTTGAGCAAAACCGTATCCAAATGCAAGGGTGTACGGTAAAAAAAAGCCGATAATTCCTGTGCAAAGTCCGCCTAATGCAGGTTTAAAATGGTTCGGAATATTCATTGAGCCGAACAACTTTGTTATTCCATAAAATGACTTAATATAAAAAATGCCCGTTGCAACCAATACTAAAGCAAGAACAACATAGGGACCAAGTTCAAGAGGATTTCGAAACAGGAAGTCAGGAGATTGAAAAAGCGATCCCCAGCCAAAAACAAGGCAGAAAATACAATATGCAACAACTGATGAGATTCCTGCCGGGATAATCACTTCCGATTCAAATTCAGGGTCTCGATATAAAACTTCGGCAGCAAAAAGCGCCCCTGCCAGAGGCGCCCTGAAAATACTTCCCACACCTGCACCAATGCCGGCTGCGAGCATAATTCTGCGCTCACGGTCTGACAGTTTTAACGTTGTGGCAAGAAAAGACCCAAAACCGGCCCCAATCTGTGCGATAGGTCCTTCACGCCCTCCTGACCCGCCGGTAGTAAGCGTGATCGCCGATGCAATCGTTTTAATGAAAGGAACCCGACTTCGAATAAAACCGCCTTTTCTATGATAGGCATCTATAGCCGCATCCGTACCATGGCCTTCTGCCTCCGGAGCAAATGTATAGACCAGAAAACCGCTTACAATGCCTCCAAAAGCAGGCAAAATCAGTAGCAACCATTTATTCAGAGGTGTATCGGTCGGGGGAAGAAAAGAATGTTCGCCGGATGGTGCAGGCGGTCTGTAACCGGCGAATGCATCCATGAAATAGTGTTTACCGATTTCGCAAAGATAATGAAAAAGTACTGAACCTGTGCCGGCTATGATTCCTATCAATATAAAATAAAAAAGCCATTTTCCGGCATGGGCTATATTTGCAGATCTCTTCTTTGCAGTTATTGTTTTGATACTGTTTTTACATTTTTCAATAAATCGCTTCAATTCTTTTTTAAATCCTCAACACCTTTCAAAACAGTATCAAACAGCTCCTTTATATTATCTTTTTCAAGGCATGAAAATGCAACACGCAAATCCGTATTTCCCAGTGCAATAAGTCCTACTCCATATTTGTCAAGCAAGTGGCAACGGAGTTCCTCAGCATTAACAGTTTTTAAGCATATACACATGAAATAACCGGAGTTAAACGGATATACATCCCAGGCATCCTGATACTTCGAGTCAGCCAGAACTTCCTTGACACGGACAGCCCTTTCTTTCAAGACCTCGAATTTGTCTTTGCTTTCAGCCTTGGATCTTTCATCATTCATCGATTTTAACACAATGCTCTGTCCGAGGTGAGATGCGTTGGATATAGTACCTCTAACACACCCTGCGGTTTTTCGTTCCAGGGCATCCAAAACCGGTCCTGCTTCTCCATTGATTTTTAAGCCATAAGTCACAAAACCGACTCTCAATCCCCAAGCGTAGTTCTCCTTTGTTGCCCCATCAAGCTTTATGGCAAGGAGGTTTTCGTGTCTGTCGCATAAAAGTGTAAATATCGACTCTTTTAAGGTTTCCTTTTCATAAAAAAGTCCAAAATAAGCATCATCGACAATCGCAACCACCCTTGTCCCATCTTTTGCGACACTGGTCAGAACGTCGGCTATATGCGCTCCCTCTTCTGGGGTCACTGTATAGCCTGTGGGGTTATGGGGAAAGTTGAGTACGATAATTATTTTATCACGCCCCTGGGCCTGCGTTTTAATCTGCTTTTCAAATCCTGAGACATCGAATCCACCCTGGCCTGAAAAAACGGGATACTTGCCGATTTTTGCCCCTTTTCTGACGCTGAATATCATATTGTAGTTTCCCCACATCATATCGGGGAGTATAACGAGGTCATCCGGGTCCACCCACATGTCAGCCAGCACGCTAATACCATGTGTAATTCCACATGTCACAACAGGTAAACTGGTATTTTTCCCCGCAAGAGAAGGATTTTTTTCCAATTGGAGTTCCTGCCACTTACTTCTTAAAGCAGGAATTCCAAAGGACGACGCATAGGTCAGAGATTCCTTTGGCACCAGGCCGGCTATGGAAGACATGACAGAAGGGAAATGCATGATATCGCCCTCTTCGGTGGCTATGCCGATTGTGGCGTTAAGCCGGTTTGCCTTCTCCTTTGCCTCGGCACTTTGGCTCAAAATACCTTTAGGAAAAAAAAGATGTATGCCGACACCTGATAACATGTTCATCAGGTTTGGATTAGTCTCCCGGATGATCCGGTTAAGCTCTTCTGCAAGTGGGTTCATTATAGCCTCTATCTTTTCTTCTGTTTCTGCTGCCCTACCCTGGTTTTTACTTGTGAGCCTTCATCTTTAACGTGGCTGCTTCTGTTAAAAGAACATCCCAAGGATGTCCCGCCTTCAACCCACCTCATCTGTGCAACGGGGTTGGGGTACACGAGGCAGTTTTCATCCTTATCAATCTTGTTACACCCCTTACAATTTTCAGTAATATTACCCATTTTGTTTTACCTCTTTTCCTTGTTGATGACCGGATGCCCGGCTCAATAATAACGTTTTTTATCAGTCTGTTTGTTAATCTGTAAATCGAATAAAGCTAAACTGCTTCTTATAACTAATTGCATAAATATTGTCAATTTTTTTTTAAATGTTTTAAGCAAAATAAGAGGTCTTACATATTATGCAGCTTATTTAATCGGTTCCTACAGATCGGATATTGAATATGGATTTCTTTAATCCAAAGAAGACTTAACTGGACCTGTTGTGTGATTTCTTATGCACTCTTCCAGCCAAAGTTTCTGGTGATATGATAAATCGTTGAACTCCATGTGACAACGTTTCGTAACAGCTGAATTATGCAGGTTTTTATCCTCAATCTTCACATCAGAAACAATATTCGTACTGAACTTAAAAGGACCATACTTTACGGCACCTTTGCTATCAAATACAATTGACACTTCGCATGGATTAATAATTATGTCTTTGTTTCCTTTATAATGAAAAAATAGTCCGCCATAACCCATATTGACAATCTGCCCTATTTGAGCAGAATAAAGCCCAAGCAAAACCAGGGTTCCATCTTTAACTTCATATCTTTTATGTCTTCTTTGTTCTTTCATTATTTAACACCGTTATGCAACAGGTGTACGGGTATCCCCTGTTAAAATTTGAATATTCCTGCCCTATATTTCAAGACATGTTTGATTTTTGAATTTTACTATAGTGAAGAAAATGGCAAGTTTTTTTCAGCATTATAAACAAAACATAATTTACACAATAAGTAAATACTGTTTTGTCGATTAGATTATACCTAGTTGAATTACGTATCGCGTTAGGATTGGCAAATAAGTTCCGAGGATTACGCCTTTTCCGCTGATTTCAAGATGCTTACTGTCTCTTCAATTTCATTTTTTGAAACATTTTTGCGAAGTTCTTCCATGTCGCTCATTACATCGGCAAAACGTATCCCTTCAGCAGCACTGATCCATTCAAGCTGGAGCCGTTCAGGCCTGATACCAAGCTTCTCCATCTTTTTTCTGATTTTTAAGAATCTTTTTTCTGTCCAGTGATTTGCGTCGATATAATGGCAATCTCCAATATGACAACCGCTGATCAAAACAATTGGTGCTCTTTTTTCAAATGCATGCCAGACAAATTTCTCATCAACGCGACCTGAACACATGGTTCTTATAATTCGAACGTTTGCAGGGTACTGTATTCTTGAAACACCGGCATAATCGGCGCCGGCATATGAACACCAGTTGCAGGCAAATGCAACTATTTTGTTTTGTGCGTCTTTGACGAGCATGGCATCTGTCTGGCTGTTTATCTGTTCATCAGTAAAATGGTTCATCACAATTGCGCCGAAAAGGCATTCGGCTCCGCATGTACCGCAGCCTGCACAAGCTGCGGTATTTACTACAGCAGGTGTCTTTTTCTTCTTATCAACGGTAATCGCGTTGTAGGGACAGACTTTTGCGCACTTTCCGCAGGAAGTACAATGTTCGGCAATTATTTCTGAAGTTATCGGATCTGAGACGATTTCTCCCTTGTGCATCAGACGTATAGCTCTAGCGGCAGCAGCAGAACCCTGCGTGACCGTTTCTTTAATATCCTTGGGTCCTTCAGCACATCCGGCATAAAAGATTCCCCGTGTCGCAGCATCAACAGGCAGCAGCTTTGGGTGAGCCTCCAGATAAAAGCCGTCGGATGTTAACTGCAGGCCCATTATTTTCTGCAATCTTTGAGTGCCTGATGCCGGTTTAATGCCAAGTGCAAGTACAAGCATTTGAAGGTCATGGGATTCTACTTTTTCGACAACTGTATTTTCAACAGCAATACGTAGACTTCCATCAGCAAGTTCTTCAACAGATCCCGGAAGACCTTTCAGATACTGTACTCCTAGCTTTCTACTTCGATTATAAAGGTTTTCAAAACCTTTTCCAAAAGCCCTGATGTCGATATAAAAAACTTTTATATCAATATCAGGATAATGCTCTTTTAAAAGCAGTGTGCTTTTGATTGTATTCATGCAACAGATATTGGAACAGTATTCACCGCCTTTTTTTAAAGAGCGGGAACCAACACATTGAACAAAGCCGATGGTTGCAGGCCGCTTTCTGTCTGTCGGCCTTACAAGCGTTCCATTAGTCGGGCCACCTGCATTAACCAGACGTTCAAATTCAAGGCTGGTAATTACGTTTTCAAATCTAGTATACCCGTACTCATCCATTTCACGTGGATCATACGGTTCAAGACCTGTGGCGACTACAATAGATCCAACATCTTCAATTATTTCTTCATCCGACATATGGAAATCTATACAGTTTTTATCACAGGCATCCAGACATTTCGAGCATCCGCGGCCCATACATTCATTCATGTTAATGGTATATGATGAAGGAACAGCCTGAGGAAAAGGAATGTAAATTGCCTTACGCGAAGACAGCCCTACATTAAACTCATCAGGAAAAACTACTGGGCAGGCTTTTGTACACTCACCACACGATGTACACTCTTTTTCAATTACATATCGTGCTTTTTTAACTATCCGCGCTTTAAAGTTTCCAACGTAACCTTTAACATCAACCACTTCACTCATTGTGCGAAGTGTTATATTTGGATGTCGACCGACATCCGTCATCTTAGGACCAAGAATTCAGATGGAGCAGTCCATTGTTGGAAACGTTTTATCAATTTGCGCCATGATTCCGCCGATAGACGGCTTTTTTTCAACAAGAACCACCTCATATCCGTTGTCCGCAAGATCAAGCGCTGTCTGAATCCCTGCGATCCCCCCCCCGATTACAAGTGTGCGTTTTGTAAGTGGAAGAACTTCCTCATATAAAGGTAAAAGCAGCCCGACACGGGCAATTGACATCCTGACAAGATCTTCAGCTTTTTCTGTTGCAGCTTCAGGTTCACTCATATGCACCCAGCTGCACTGCTCACGAATATTAGCCATCTCAAGAAGAAAAGGGTTGAGCTTTGCTTCATGCATCATATTACGAAAAGTCGGTTCATGTAGTCTTGGAGAACAGGATGCAACGACTATCCGGTCCAGTCCGTGCTCTGTAATATCTTTCTGAATTTCCATCTGACCGGGTTCTGAGCAGGCATAAGCAATATCTTTTGAAACAACTACATCATCTATTCCCGATACATTTTCAGCAATCTTTTTGCAGTCAACTGTTTGAGCAATATTCAGACCGCATCTGCATATATAAACACCGATCCGAGCACTATGGTTAGTACCTGTCATTTTCTTTTCCAGCATATTTTCCCCTGTTTTCTAGTATTTAGATTGTTAAGCTCACATTTTATACTGCAAACAGCAATAACTTTTGAGCTGCTTTCTCAGGATCACTGTTTAATCCCAGCAGATTGTTTCTGCTATTATACTAGTCAAATCTTTCATTTCTATTAAAAGCTCCTCTCCCAGAAAAGGGTCTTCCATTGCACACCTGAGATGAATCTGGCATTTTGGGCACGAAGTGACCAGAAGATTACTTCCAATTGCATGTGCTTGCCTTATACGTTTTACCTGGAGTGCCTTGCTGTGAGAATCACACCCTGTCCAGGCACAGTTGCCGCAGCACAGAGCGGAATTTTTATTGTCCTGCATTTCTTTAAAGCCTTCAGGCATAAGGCGGTTTATTAATTTTCTCGGCAAATCATTTACAGCATTCTGTCGATTAAGCCGGCATGAATCCTGATATGTGATACACCTGTCAAGCTGATTAAAAGATACTGCTCCTTTATCAATTTCATTTTCCAGAAATTCATATATATGAGTCACTTTAAAATCAGGTTTGATTCCGTATTTTTTATAATCGAAAGCAATTGTTTTATAACATTCCGGGCAAGACGTTATTAATTCTTCAATCCCGAGACTGTTAATATATTCAATGTTCAATTCAGCGAGTTTTATAAAATTGTCTCTGTCTCCGGACCAGAGAAGGTCGTGCCCGCAGCATCTCTCATGATTTAAAATGGCCGGCTTTATATCAAAAAAATTTAAAAGGCGGAGACTGTCAATCAGTATATTTGAAGTTTTTACTCCGAGATGATTTCTGAAAAACACATCAAAATATGGGGCACAGCCTCCAAAAAAAAGAGTTTTGCTTTTTGGATCAAGTTTTATATCTTCAGGAAGTTTTTCCCATCGCTTTGGTTTTAAGTCGGGTGAAGTCATGGAGCGCATCAGAGATTGAAAAAAACCTCCATGCGCCTGACATTTTTCATCATCTTTGCTTTTACCCAGACTGCAGCGGATATCACGGATAAATTCCGAAAAATTTACATCTGAAGGGCATCGTTCATAACATATTCCACATGTAAGACACGACCATATATCTTTTTTTACATGTCGCGAATCGATATCTCCGGCAATAATTGATGCCACAATTGCTCTAGGGGAATATTGTTTGCCGCTGAGAGCCAGAGGGCAGGATGATGTGCATTTGCCGCAGTCCTGACATGCAAAAGCATTGTGTGCTTTCACAATCGCTTTCAGAGTTTCGCTACAAGGTTTTTCCTGCTTTTGAATTATTACAGGTTTGACAGGGCTTGGACCAATTTTGTTGATGTCTTTGCAGAAATTTTCAAGAAACAGCAACAAAGATTCGGATTCATCGGGAAGGAATGTTGAAAATTGCATACGGTTTTTACCAATTCCAAGCAATTCCAGAATATCCCTTGTATCCTCTGTATTATTAATTGCATTAGCGGTACCACTTCCATAACGGCATGTTCCTGATTTACATCCTACCAGGGCTACTCCGTCAGCTCCCATTTCAAACGCTTTGAAAAGGAGCGCCTTGCTTATCCGGCCTGTACATGGGATTCTAACCATTTTTATTTCAGGCGGGATTTTCCCTTCTTTATCCTGAAGCGTCTGATAAGCTGTATATGGCCCCCAGTTACATAAAAAAAGTATTATCTTAATATCTTTCATTTTAACCTGTTTTAAATATTTTTAATAACTTCTCAATAACCTCGGGCCAAGGATATCTCATTTATAAATATCTGAAACTCGCTTCGCTCAGACAGTCACCTATTTATAAATGAGACATCCTTGCCCCTTCCTATCTTTTTGAAAAGATACCATTTATTGCAACAATATTTCCTCAAGAGTTTGCTCAAGAAAAGCTTGGTTACGATACGGGCTGTCCGCTGCATTTGACGGGCAAACGGAAATACAGTTGCCGCAGCCTTTGCAAAAAGCCTCGTCAACCGATGCGTACCATGCTCCGGTTAAGTTCTTTTTTAATGTAATCGCCTGGTAAAGGCACGCTTCAATACAGCGTCCGCAGCTGCGGCACAGGTCCTCATCAATCACCACCGTATACCCTTTGCTATGGCGTGGTCCGCGCGGCATTACCGCTGCTGCAAGAGCAGCAACGGCAGCTCCTTTCTTCCTGTTTGAGATATTGATACCCGGAGGATCTGCCAGAAAAAGCCCTGATATGGAGGTCATTCCAGGATAGAAAAAAGGTATCCCTTTTGTACCTTCTGTCTGCATTGAAGAAGCAACAATCCTGCTTGGAAGCAATTCCTGATGAATATATTTAATTTTTTTTCTTGATTTTTCTCCTATAATTACAGCGCCAACGTGTATTTTCTGATCAATATTATTTGATTTGATATTCACCTGGAAATCACCAAGAGTTCCGCTTAGCGCATTCACAGATGCTCCTTCAAAGCAGTGAATATTCGGATGCTCCGGTATTATCTTTTCCGGTCCAAAGAAGTAGACATCCATATCAGTTTTGGCAAGCGTCATGGCGCTTGTTAAAACAGCTTCTGAATTTCCGATAACAGCAGTTGTAAAATTATAATTCCGCATAGGAGAAGGAAACAGTTTAAACCTCTCTGCACTCCTGATGGATCGGCTGATGAGCCCTTCAAACCTGGCCATGGCATGGCGTGAATCTTTTTTTATTAAACTCAGCGCTTCTCCTCTTATGTCGCATGTTACAACCATTGAACGGCTAATTCCGGTTGCAGTAAAAAGTGCTGATTTGAGTCTGCTCCGCTGGTCTGTACAGGCACTGCACACAAAATCCAGAGGACAGCATACGCATGAAGCAAGCGCAATTCGAGTAATACCCTTTTCACGAACTAATTTAAGTATGGTTGAAATTCCTTCCGGTACACAGGCTGATGGAATAACTTCGCAATGCACAACATTTTTTATTGCGATAAGATTCTCAACATAGCTGTCCATTCCGTCAAGCCAGCCAATAGAGTCATTGCATCTGCAAACAAAAACACCAATACGGATATCAGTGGAAAGGCCGGGTTCAGGCTGTGAATATGAAAAACCTTGGCCTTTTTGCCGCTGCATTGTTTTTTTGAGCAAAACCATCGCATCTGCAGCTGAAGCAAAGCCGCGCATTATCATTGCATAAACATCTGTTTTTGAGGATTTCGGGCCATAGGCCCTGATCACATCATCTCCCCTGATATGGGGTGCCATTTCCGAATCCGCAATTATAACTACTCCGGCATGTTCGACAGATTCTTCTTCTGATTCACCATGATCTATTGCGTCTATCGCCCTGCAAACATCGACGCATTGAAGACACTCTGAACATACGCCGCACTGAAGGCAGCGTTGTGACTCGTAAATGACCCTGAACTCAGACAGGCCAAGCGCAACCTCAGAAAAATTATTCCTTCGTTCTGAAATCCGGCGTTCAGGCATCGCAGCACGTTTAAGATTCTGTATGCTTTTGGGGATTTCAGGAAAATCTTTGTCGCGGGGTCTTTCAGCGCAGGCATCATGAATCTGAAGCCCGCAGACATCATTAAGCACTCTGCATGCGGCCTTTTTGCCTTCTGCCATGGAATAAACCACAGACGATGGTCCCGTGACAACATCTCCGGCTGCATATATTCCCGGCATATCAGTTCGGCAATTTTCATCTGTTTTAATAAATCCAGCTTCGCTTATTTTAAGACCTTTATCACAACTCTTCTCTTCCAGGGACCCTACTTGACCTATAGCGACAAAAACTTTGTCAAACTCAAGTTCAAATGATTTTTTATCCTCGATGATTACCGGCCACGCAATCCCATTATCATCAGGCTTCCCTGGCTTTGTGTACCGGCAAAGCAGGCTGCGGAACCTATTGTTTTTTCCCAGGAACCCAACTACCTGCGTACTGTCATTTATTTTGATGCCTTCTTCATCTGCAACGATAATTTCTTCTGAATCAGCAGGGAGCTTATCTTTTTTAAACCATGACACAATTGTCACATCTGCACCTGAACGTAAAAGTGTCCGTGCGAGGTCATAGGCTGCATTGCCATCTCCAATAACCGCAACTTTATCTTTTATTTTTTTCATCCCTCCATGATAAAATCGGTTCAAAAAGGAGAGGCAGCTTTCCACACCTTCCATATCTTCGCCCGGAACACCAAGTTTTCTGTCTTTCCATGTCCCTGTGCAAAGAATGACACCATCAAATTCATTTCTCAGCTGACCAAGTTCTTTCTTTAAGTCAACATGATGGGAGGTAATAAAATTCACTCCAAGCTTTTCTATATATTTGAGCTCAGCATCAAGAATATTTCTTGGCAGACGGTGCGGGCCGATTCCATATCTGAGAAGACCGCCTAATTTTTCTTGTTTTTCAAAAACAGTTACACGGCATCCAAATCCGACAAGCTCGGCTGCTGCTGCAAGAGCAGAAGGGCCCGAACCTACAATGGCAATCTTTTCTTTTCTTGCTTCGACAGTTTTGTTGGAATGCTTTTCCACTGAAATTTCTTTTGCATGTTCTATCTCGTAATCAGCCAGAAACCTTTTGATACTCCTTATTGAAACAGCATCATCAAGTTCGCCTCTCCGACAGTCTTCTTCACACGGGTGCGCGCATATTCTTCCGCATATTCCCGGCAAAACATTTTTTTCTCGTACAAGTTCAAGTGCTTCGATAAATTTACCTTCTTTTGCCAGGGCAATGTACCCCTGTGCGTTAACTCCCAACGGGCAGCTTTCACGGCAGAGTGGCAATCGGCGCTTATCTATTTCGGGTCTCCCGGGAAGGTTCAGCCTGCTGTCAATCTTTATCGCTTTTTCATCTTCTCCAACTTGAACAGGGCATACTTCAACACATCGTCCGCAGAGGGTGCATTTTTCAGGATCAATAAAAGTCTGCTTTTTTACGAGACTTACTTTAAATCCCTGTAGATTATGTTTAATAGATTTTATTTCTGCGGGCATAATACATTTAATGCCTCGATTTCTAAAAATCCTGATAAGACCGGGCCGGTGAGCATGGTTCAACTGCATACCGGTTTTCAGTTTCCATTCATCTCTTGAAAGTTTCTGGTCAATATTTGAATCAGTATCTATAAGTGTCACCGGAATGCCGAGTTCACCGAGCTTATTTGTTGCAACTATTCCTGCAGGTGTGGCTCCGACCACTATAACCCTGTGCAGACGATCTTTGGGGCGTTTCATTAAATCGCTCCTGTTTTGCCAAAAGCTTTTTTCTTCCGGCCTTTAAGCTTGGAAAGACCATAATCATAGCCTTTGGTGAATGCTTTAATATTCATTTCCTCAGTACCTTTTGGTACGGAAGATGTTACAGCTTCTGCTGCTGCCTTTTTTGAAGTAACCAAAGCAATTGCTGTTGCAAAACCTATCATAATAATATTAGCCATCATTTTTCGACCAAGCTCTTCAGCCATTCGTGTAGCAGGTATTGAAAAATAGTCTCTATCTTCATCGGCTATTACCAGATCACGGTCTGTTAACAGTGTTCCATTAGACTTAAGCTGATCTTTATATTTCTCATAAGCTGCTTGAGACATACAGATCAGGACATCAGGATTATTTATGTAAGGATACTGAATAACCTTATCTGAAATAATCACCTGGGCACAGCAGGCTCCACCGCGTGATTCAGGTCCGTAAGACTGAACAAGTGTACTTTCTTTACGATCTCCCAGCGCTGCCGCCATCCCAAGAATTCTCCCGGCAAGGACAATGCCCTGCCCCCCAAAACCTGTTACAATTATTTCTTTTTTTTTGTCTTCTTTTTTTTGCGGCATGGTTTCAAGAATTCCTTAATCTTTGTCTGGATCCTTATCCGGCCAGTGTATCTTTCTATATTTTTCGTCATGGGTCGGTTTGTCTATATCTATAAACTTTCCCAGAATAATGCCTTTGTCGAAATCTATATCGAGTTCAGAAAGATCAGCACCATTTTTAATGATCGTATTTTCGCTGTACTTTCTCAAAGTTTCGATGGCTTTTTCTTTGTTTCGTCTGCCGAAATTGATCGGACATGGAGATAAAACTTCAATAAATGAAAACCCTTTTCTATTGATTGCATATTC
>CAZTYY010000034.1:0-14493 GCA_964617785.1 uncultured Desulfobacterales bacterium
TTGTATCATAGCAGCTAATCCTGCCTTGTTGATCGGCAAAGAAAGTTACTAATTAAGAATTTGGTAACAGCAACGATAAACAACAGATTTTGAGAAGGCATTCTTTCTGTTGATATGAAGGTTCAAAATCATTTAGGGACTACAAATTTGACACATTTTGTTATTGTTTTTTTAAAATTATAGCAGTTCTTGTCGGGAGATAAAGGGAGATCATATACCTTGTTTTTCCATCAGCGCCTTTAGCACCAGCTGGTGTATATTGTTGGTCTCCAGCCAGTCTTCCGTGACCGCCGTATTCAGAGCAATCACTGTTAAATATCATTTGATACCGGCCATGTGAAACCTCAAAACAGTAGTCAATATATGAAATTGTCGGGTGGAAGTTAAATACAAAAAGAAGACCGCTTCGCTCAAAGGCAATGACTTTATCAAGAAAATGTTCAAATAAAAGCCATATATCAGGAGACGAGAGGAGATCCATTCTCTTAGCCAAGACTATCATATCCTCGTCAAACCGGGCAAGAAATCCGTATTTCAGATTTGAGTCATCCACAAGGTGCCACTGTCTTCTGGCGTGTTTGTATGACCAGCCATTCCCTTCTCTCGGGAAATCGATCCATTCGGGATGCCCGAATTCGTTACCCATGAAATTCTGATATCCGTAACCGGCTGTTGCCAGAGTAATCAGTCTTATGGCCTTGTGGAGGGCAATAGCCCGATCGATTACCAGATTTTCATCTGATACCGTCATATGATCATAAATATCCGCTCCCGTCATCCTGAAAAAAAGCGTTTGATCACCCACAAGGGCCTGGTCATGGGACTCGGAATAGCTGATGGTCTTTTCATCATTCCTCCTGTTGATCAGTTCATGCCACAGGTTGCCCATGTGCCAGTCCTCATCCCTTTGATCCTTTGTGAGTTTAATCCAGTAATCCGGCACTCCCATGGCCAGACGAAAGTCAAAACCTATGCCCCCTAATTTATATGGAGCAGCCAGCCCCGGCATGCCGCTTATATCTTCCGCAATGGTTATTGCATCGGGCCGTACTTCATGAATCACCTTGTTTGCAAGTGCCAGGTAAGCCAGAGCATCTTCATCTACACTGTCGTCAAAGTAAGGATCATAGGATGTGAAAGCTGTTCCGAGACCGTGATGATGATAAAGCATGCTGGTAATGCCGTCAAACCGAAAACCGTCAAAACGGTATTCGTCAAGCCAGTAACGGCAGTTGGACAGAAGAAAATGCAGCACCTGATCTTTTCCAAAGTCAAAACATCTTGAATCCCAGGCCGTATGATATCCGCGAGTGCCTTCATGAAAATACTGATACAAACTGCCGTCAAATCGACTCAGGCCCTCGATCTCGTTGTTGACGGCGTGGGAGTGTACGAGATCCATAATAACGGCAAGCCCGTAGTCATGGGCGGCGTCAATCAGTTCTTTAAGATCATAAGGTGTGCCGAATCGCGATGATGCAGCAAAAAAACTTGACACATGATAACCGAATGATCCGTAGTAGGGATGCTCCTGTACGGCCATAAGCTGAAGGGTGTTATAGCCTGCCTTGACGATCCTTGGAAGAATGTTATGAGTAAACTCTTGCCAGGAGCCGACCTTTTCGGCATCCTGAGCCATGCCTACATGGGCCTCGTAAATAAGCGGAGGCTCCGGCTTGCATTTAAAATTACAGTTCCGCCATTGATAAGGATCAGGGGGATGCCAGACCCGAGCATTAAAAATCAGTGTGACATCATCTTGAACCACATATTGCGACCAGGCAGGAATTCTGTCCCCATGCCCTTCCCGCCAGTGAATTCTCAGGCGATAAAAATCACCGTGTGCCATTTTATCAGGAGAAAGTCGTATCTCCCATTCACCGTCATTACTATTTTTAAACAGCTTAAATTCGTCTTTCTCACACCAATCTGTCATATCGCCAATCATATAAACAGCAGTGGCGTTTGGCGCCCATTCGCGAAGCACCCACATATTGTCCTTAAAATGTAGCCCGAAATATTCATGCCCGGATGAAAATTGGCCGAGCGTTTTATTTCCTTTTGTCAGTCGTTTTTCCGTTAAAAAAAGATGTTTTGCCCGGCGCCTTATTACCGACTCGTAGGGTTGGAGATACGGATCGCATTCGATTAGTCTTCGGCAGGCTGTTTCAGGATTCATTACTGTCACGGCTGGCATCATTAACAAGAGGACGTTTCAACATTTTTTCATAAAGATTTATGTAATGGCGGGCCGTCACACTGTGGTTAAATTTTTGTAGACTCTCTTTCATTATTCGCCTGATATTGGACGCCTTGATATTAGGCGGTCGATCGTAAAACAGCATGGCTTCATTAATGGCCCAAAACAAACCATTTGAATCAAAGTTTTCAAATAAAAAGCCGTTGCCTATTTTTCTGTCGCAATCAAGGTTAATAACCGTATCATGTATGCCGCCGGTATCGTGAGCCACAGGCAGTGACCCGTAAATAGGACCGATCATTTGCGGCAAACCGCAGGGTTCGAATCGGGACGGCATTAAAATAAAATCAGAACCTGCATAGGCCATCCCTGAAATCTTTTCATCAAAATCACAGATCGCCACACGTTTGTCAAGCCTGTGAAAACGGACAATATTTTCAAAATGGATGCGAAATTCACCGTTTGCAACAAAGACAATTTCAAGGTTTCTATCCCAGTAACGCGAAACAACCGCGTACAGAATCTCAGCGAACAGCTGGCATCCTTTCTGAACTGTATCAAGCCTTGACGGCCAGAAAAAAACAGGTGAAAGCTCATCCTGTATCAATCCGAGGGCTTTCTGGAGGGCTTTTTTATTTGTTCGTTTTCCTGATACGTGATTGCCGGGAGAATATTGCTTGGCGATATTTTTATCAATTTCAGGATTTAAGGCAGGATCAGGCGCATTTAGAATACCTGAAGCACACCCTACATTCCATTTGTTTTTTAGCTCCTGTTGAAGAAGAGGTTCGACAAAATCGTGGCGACCCTCAACGATCTCTTTAAAAAATGTCGGACTGACGGCATTGACAAAATGTGCTGCAAAAACGCCGCTTACAAGAAAATCGACCAGATTCGCGTCCCGCGTCTCCTCATAATTACCCGGAATTTTTTCATAAAAAATGTGCTGCCAGAATTCCGCCGCATCAATGCCCCGGTCTTCGATGTAGCCCAGTGTGCATTTTACGGAGTGTATATTGTGAATAGTAAAAAGGCATGGGATGCCCATTCCACGTGCCATGGCCGGAATAAGTCCCGTCATCCAGTCGTTGCAGTGAATCAAATCAGGCTGAACTTTAGGAATGATATTATTGATGACTTCCCTCTGAAATGCAAGGGCTATTTTTGAGTTTTCATATTCATAGGATGAATATACCCTGTTCATATAATAAAATACGCGATCTTCCGCCAGATGAAGACGGCCTTCCGGCATTCGGCTTCGTATGGCCTGCCGTTGCTTCTTAATAAGGGGGGGCAGATTGTCATTAAACATTGTCCGATAGTCCGGAAGTGCCAGATGAACGTCAGCTCCCTGGTCAAAAAGAGCGCTTATGAGTGCAGCTGAAACATCTGCCAGACCGCCTGCCTTGGCAGTCAGATAATTGGCCATGTTCCCCATGCCCTGGGGCAAATAAGTCACTTCAGGTGTGACAATAAGGACCCTTGGGTTTGCTTCATCTGGTGCCAATTTAAGGTAACCCCCTTAACGCCCTTTTAAGCCCAACATATCATACCCGGCGTATATTTTATTCTGTCGTCTCCAGTTGGTGTCATGCGCGCGGTAAATCCGTATCTTCCCGCCACATTGCATGTGATCGTGCAGGCATAAAGATAGTTACCTTCTTTCAGATCTTCTGCTACATTCATCTTCTGAATCTGGCTTGCTTCAACCGTGTCTATTGATTTCAAAACTCCGTAATAGAGTTCAACTTCAACTTCTTCGGGCTGAAGCTTTCCGAGAAAGACCCGGGCGGTCACATGAATATTATTGCCTGCGAGAAAAGGGCCTTCCTCTTTACGAACCGGATGATCTATACGGATATGTTTCCAGTTTGTGCACAAGTGTTCATAAAGCGCCTTCAGGCGTTTTGCTTCTTTTAGATCGCCAGTTGTAAGCTCAGTCATCCTTTCTGCCGCAGGCTTGTAAAAAAGAGATTCATACTCATAGACCATTCGTATTGCGGAAAAATTATGCATTGCCATCTTCATGGATGACTTCATTTTTTGAACCCACAAACCCGGCACGCCACCATCTTTCCGGTCGTAAAAGCATGGAATTACATCGTTTTCCAGAATATTGTACAACGCCTGGCTCTCAACCGAGTCTTGAAAGCCGTAATCGTCATATTCCTCACCGTTTCCGATCTTCCACCCTGTCTCATCAGAATAACCTTCACACCACCATCCGTCTAGAATGCTTAGGTTAAGGACTCCGTTAACAGCCGCTTTTATGCCTGATGTTCCGCATGCCTCAAACGGCCGTCTCGGTATATTGAGCCAGATATCAGCGCCTTGTATAAGATGCCTGGCAACACCAATATCATAATCCTCGAGAAAAATGATTTTCCGGGAGAAGTCATTGTTGCGCGCAAATTCGATTAAACGCCTGATCAACTCTTTGCCCTCGTCATCTTTTGGGTGGGCTTTGCCTGAAAAGATGAACTGAACCGGGTATTCCTCTGAAGTTAGAATCGCTTTGAATCTTTCCGGGTCTTGGAGCATCAGGTTTGCTCTCTTGTATGTCGCAAAGCGTCGTGCAAAAGCGATTGTCAGTATATCCTGATCGAGAACCGATTCCGCTTCTTTCATAACAGCAGTGGGTGCATTCCTTCGGCTGTACTGCCTAACCATCAGTGACCTGCATGTACGGATTAATCGTGACCGGCTCATCTCATGGGCACGCCATAATTCTTCATCATAGATGGAATCAATCCGGTTAACATTATCAACATTTTGGGTATCCATGTACCATTCAGGTCCTAAATATCGATCAAAAAGGAGGGAATTCTCAATTGAAATCCAGGATGGGATATGTATACCGTTTGTCACATGAGCAATCGGCACTTCATCTTCAGGCCTTCCTGGCCATACATGAGCCCACATTCTGCGGGCTGTCCTGCCATGTAACTCACTGACACCATTACAGTATTGGGATAAACGAAGGGCAAGTACAAACATGGAAAACGGCGTATCAGGCCCGCTCCCATCCGGCCTGCCCCATGAAATAATCTCATCCAAGTCAACAGACATTGGCCCGGCAAGAGGGGCAAGACAAGGTTTAACGAGCTCTGAAGGGAATTCGTCATGACCGGCAGCGACCGGTGTATGGGTTGTAAAGATTGTTGTACGGGAAACGATCTCCCTGGCGATCTTAAGGTCCACACCATGTGTAGCCATAGTCTGGACAAGCCTTTCAAGGCCGACAAACGCGCAATGCCCTTCATTCATGTGGCATAATCTAGGATTTATCCCCATTGCTCTCAGCGCCTTCATCCCCCCTATGCCGAGGAGAACTTCCTGGGCGAGCCTGATTTTTGCGTCCGCCATATAGAGTCTGGTGGTGATCTCGCGAACTTCAGGCGAATTTTCAGGTAAATTTGTATCTAGTAGTAAAAGAGTGATTCTCCCGACATTTAGCTCCCATAAAACCGCCCTGATATCCTGTCCGGTCGGTCCGGCAACTGAAACATAAACTTCTTTTCCTGAAGGGTCCTTCGCCCTCTTCAGCGGCAGGTTATAAAGGTCGGTTTCAGGATATTCCTCTTGCTGCCATCCATCCTTATTAAGGAATTGATGGAAGTATCCCCTTCGGTACAGAAGCCCGACAGCGATTAACGGAAGCGACATATCTGATGCTGCTTTCAAATGGTCTCCAGCAAGTATGCCCAGACCGCCGGCAAACAAGGGAAGGCTCTCATGGATTCCGAATTCCATTGAAAAATAAGCGATCGCTTTGTCCTGTTTATAAGGGGTTTCAGAATAGTCTGCAGACGACAGTACATGTCTTTCAAAAACCTCTTTCACCTTTTTCTGGTGGGCGAGAAAGCTTTCATCTTCAGCAAGTTGTCTAAGGCGCTTTTGTGACAGCATTGTTGAAAAAAGGATCGGATTTCTGCCGGCCTTTTCCCACAGTCTTGGATTTATACGGCGAAACAATTCTATGGCATCAAGATGCCAGCACCACCACATGTTCCTGGACAGGGTTACTAAAAATGAAAGCTCTTCCGGAATATTCGGAAACACCTGAAAAGTTTGCAGATAGCTCATAATGTCGTCTTCCCTTTTTCTTCGGACGTTAACTGTATCCAAACCCTTAAAAATTCACTGACTCCCCATGCCTGGGCATCACATCCACGCTGGTTGTGCGGGTAATCACCGTCAAGTATTTCAGGTATATAACCCACCGCGCCCTTATTCATAATTTTAATACTGCTTGAAAGAAGCGACAAAGCAGTCTCCCTGCCGACGTTTCCGTATACTTTTGCCCATGCCTCACAAAAAGACGGAAAAAGCCAGGTCCATGCGGTTCCATTATGGTAGGCTGGTTTTCTCTCGGTGTCTTCGTCTCCTGAATAACACCCTTTATACGGATAGTGTGGATCGGTAAGAATTTTTCCATTATGTATAATCTTGAGCGGCACGTCAAGCGGTTTGTCAGCAAGACTTCGGATCGCACCGGGGACAAGCAGTATTGAACAGGCATCCAGTACCTGTCGGCATAAAACCCGATCCTCCACAGCGCCGAGTGTCACAGCCAAAAGCTGGTTCGGCCTGAGTGCATCGTCTTTTTTTCCGTTTTTAGCAGGCACTCCATGGTCTGCATGGATGCAGTCGGAAAAATATCCCTTATCCTCATAAAAATAAAGATCGCTTATGGATTGCCTGACCTGTTCTGTAATCTTACCCCATTTATTTCTTCTTATTTTTGAATCGATCTTAGACAATACAAGAAGAGTTTTGTACCACAGAGCCTGTATCTCAACAGGGTATCCCTGCCTCGGTGTCCCTGCAGGATGGTTGGTATCCATCCATGTGAAATGGGCCGGACTGAAAAGAAGACCTGACTCAGAATCCATCTTTATGCCGTTTGAAGTGCCCGCGATCATACTCTCTCCTATGGACAGCAGAATTTCGCGAACTGTCCGCCCGTTGCACACCTCTTCAAAAAACATATCATGTCCACCGGACGTTGCCAGTTCATCGCATGCTGTTACAAGCCAAAGCGGCGCATCGGAAGTTTCTCTGTTCCGGTCATCATCTCCGGTTATCATGTTCGGCAATGTGCCGTGTTTTTCAAATTGAGCAAACTGTTTCAATACTGCCACGGCATCCTCTGTCTTTCCTGCCGATATCAGACCCCTTGCAAAAATAATGGAATCTCGTCCCCAGTCTAGAAACCATGGATAGCCGGCTATGACACTTTTCAAACCATCTCGTCTTACGACAAAACGATCCAAGGCAGAACGCATTACCTTGTCAGGTCTCAAATCGTCATGTTCCCGGTCATCGTCGAGAAGTGATCCTGAAGAGAATTTAACACTTGATGATTCAGCCGCCCCGGGCTTACCGCAAACCTCTGCCGTTAAAACCGCTGTATCTCCTCCTTTAATATAGGAAAGAAAATAACCCGGACTGAAAAGATCCGAATCTGAATCAAGGTTACGCTCTTTGTCTATTGAACGGCTAACCATGTACTGCCATTCGGGTTCTGACACAAATTGACCCGGTTTGACTGCAATATGCAGGTGGCGATCATCAGACGGGGAAAATATAAAGCTGTCATCACCTGCGACTATGGCTCCGGGCCACATATGTTCAGCCCCCTGGTAAGCTTTTGTCGTCTCATGAAAACTGCGGTCTTCTATGTCAGGCCGCATAATAAGCCTGACCGGTTTATAATCGGGAAGATGCGCTGAAGACTCCTTTGATAAAAGTCTTGAAAATGTGATTCTCACTGCATTGTCTTCCTCAGACATTTCCAGGCAGACGGAAAGAACTATATGCTCCCCCTGACCTGTTGGCACATTATACCGCCAGCATCCACGGGAATGTGAGTCAAATTGAAATGAATCAAAACAATCGAGTCCGATTTCCTGTGAATACCCTTGATAAAAAATCCATACACGACATCGTGTAAACATGACATGTCTGTTTTCCGGTATAGATGGATGCAAATTTGCAGCAAGGAGTGCATCGTATCTGCTTTGTAGCTTGCCCCAGGCAATATACGATCGAAGCATACCGCCGAGTCGATTGCTTCCTGAAAAAAGAAAATCGGCATGCAGAATGTCATGTCTTTGATAAATCTGTTTTACAACAGCATCCCTGCCATATGTAAGGTATAAAAGGCTTGCATCCGCGTGTTCTGAATGTTCAGGAGTATAAACCGATATTTTTAATTGAATACTACGCTGGACATTCGGTACAGGAAGCGGTGAAAAAATCGCAAAAAATGTGCCGTCATTTAACGGCAGGCTCTCTTCATGACAAATTGTATTAATGCCGTCGGTCAGTTTTACCCTGAAGCTTTTATCCGCCTTAATTAATAAAAAATGGTGAGGCGGAACCATAACTTCACGCCGCTTGTCTTCAGGCCAATTCCATATAATAACACGAGACTCTTCACTCTCATGATTCATGCTTCTGCAAAAACCCACAGGATCATCCATAAGAGCGCGTGTTGCTTCATCACGATCAAAGTCAGTCATATCCCTTATACTATTGTAATAAAGATAGACATCAATCGCTTTTGCATAAAACCGCTGTTTTCTGATCCTTTCCGGCAAAACCAATTGAACAGGTTCTGTTGATTCGATCAGATCGATATCGCTTATATCCGGTGTTAGGCAAAGTACTTCGCAAGGTTCAAGTCTAACGTTCTGCCGGTCCCGTGTAACCGACAATTGAATCTTTTTGCCGGTCAAAAGATCAAAAAAATCATTGCTGTCTATTTCCGTTTCTTTCTGATCCCATGAAATATTACCGGCGTTATCTTCATCAAGGTTGACAAATACCATTATCTTCTTTCCGGTCAGCATGTGATGCCGCAAAAGAAGAACCTGGCTATCCCCATTGGTATGAATGATTTTCAATCGGGTCTGATCATGAAATGCAGGATGAATTTTAAGAATCGTGTTTAATCTTTTTATATGTTCCACCTGATTGTCTGATGCGTCCCAGTTAAGGGAAGTTGCCTTGTGAACATCAATTTTATCTTCGGCATACCATTCAACCCCGCCTGCAAAACCAAAAGCTCCATTTGGAGCGAACAAGGCACAAAGCGCGGTTCGCATTTTTGCAAATCGCTTTGATCGCGAAGCGAGCCGGGTATTGTCGTGGGTTTCTGCAAAATGAACCATGATCCCTTCGGTTGCCGAAATATCAATTGGCTCCGGAAGATAGTGCTCGATCTGATCTTTAGTATAGTTCTGAAAAAGCTCAGAATATGCCCAGTCAAAATTGGCCTTGTTCAATATCTGCCGCGATACGGAAATTTTTCCTCCAAGCCCTTCCAGAAGAAAGACAGTATCAGGGTATGCCTCCCTCACCACGGATACGATATATGTCCAGGCCGGAACCGGAATCATGTATCCTGCATCACAGCGGAAGCCGTCCGCCCCTCTTCGGCACCATGTCAGAAAAACATCTGCCATATACTGCCACAGTTTTGTGTCAGTATAATCAAGCCGAGTCAGGTCCGCCCAAACAACGCCCCATGCACCAGGCACTTCAATGCTGCCGTCTTCATTCCTGGCAAGCCATTCAGGATGAGACTCGTGCAGCGTGGCTGCCCATCCAGTATGATTGATGGCAATATCAAGAATAATTTTCGCGTCTCTAGCATGTATTGCATCAACAAGTTCAGTAAATTGTTCAAGGGGAGTCGCCTTGGGATCAAAAACAGCCAGAGCCGGATCAACATCTGTAAAGTTGAGCGCTGCATAAGGGCTCCCGAATCTTCCCATGCGGGCATAAGTTGTCGGAGTTGGATGAACAGGAAGGAGTTGAATATAGCGGCAACCCAGGTCTTGAATAATAAAATCGAGTTCCTTGATCAGGTCACGAAATGTTCCTGACGGCGGAATAACCGTAAAACCTTTGCTGTCCAGTGATTGTATGACATCTTTATTTACATCATCGTCGACATCATTTTTCTTTTTGTTCGGGCCGAACTGCCGGACAAAAGTATTGTAAATGATATTTGCACAACACGTATCTGCGGGACAAACATTTAAAGCGATATTGCCGCCTTCAGGCCAAACAGGCACTGTCTCTCCATCTTTTAAAAAAAATGCTTTCGCTTCAAAATGACCGACTTCCGAAAGAGGCAATGTAACATGGAAGCAGGTTTCATCAACGCGCTCCATTGGAATATCAAACCAGTCCCGACCCGATCTCGGTATCTCATGCTGAATCTCGGAGATAATCTCCTGCCGCGAAACTCCGGCATGCCCGACATTGGTCCTAAGCCATGCTTTGCCTTTTGCACCTGAATCCAGAACCAGGGTGAATTTTTGCATGTCACCCCGGAACAGCAAAATATGTGTACCCGGTGCGGGCTCCTGCCGCAGATGCCCGGGATTCATTTTTGTCTTATCCATTTTTTGTGTTTATATACAGCGGGTGTATACTGTTTTTATAAGCACTTATAGCATGCTTTGTTTTGTGCTGCTTATCCTTTTGAATGTTGGTACAGACAGATAAATCAATTATAAGTGGAGATTTAACAACATACGAATTATAAGCAAATACAGATAATGTGTCAAGATAGTTTTGGCGTGCGAATTATTCGCCTTGCTTTTTGATCGATATATGCGAAGTCAAAATTGTGTGACAAATCGTGCTCCATGGCAATCGAATCCAGGAACTTGCCACGTTGAGCTGAAAGAAAAATCAGTTCAGATGTATTATCTGCCAACACACAACTATCTCTTTATTAATTTAGGTAATAACAACCGAATTGTCCCAGTTCCCAAAGGGGCTGGGTATATATTTATCTGCATTCCAATCGTTTTCCCATTTAGCCCCATCCATAAGATATTTATAATGATATTCCTGATTTGGTTCAAGTTCGATGGTTGCTGTAAATTCTCCGTTTTTAAAACTCTTCATAGGAGTGGCCTTATCATTCCAGCTGTTAAAATCTCCGACAATACTGACGGATTTTGCTCCAATAGCTTCTTTCTTCGGTATTCTGAATGTAACTTTACACACTGGTTTGCTTTTCAAATACTGTTTTTTAATGCTCATACCCCCCCCTTTTTTTTAATAAATATCTTTCCTCTCTTAAGCAGTTGGTCGCCTATAAAAACGATTATTCATACATCAGGAAGTTATGCCTTTTTTCAACCCTTATCCGCATCAGCCCAATATGTCATACAATACATATGCCAAAGATACGGTTTGATTGATATTTTTTAAAGGCATTAAGAACAGTATGATAGAAAGGACAAAAACAAATTGATTGATCAGAGTAGAGATAATTTTACTAAAAAACTGGAAACATCCTGTAAAACAGGAACATTTTCTCAAAATATGGGACTGATTAATATAGACAGTCTCGTAAAAAGTTAATTATTCCGCGCCACGGCATTTTGCAGAAAGCAACTTGAATTACGTTCCTTGGAAGACCTGATTACGTCACTCCGGCGAAGGCCGGAGTCCAGTGTTTTTCCAGCATGTTGCGCAATCTGGATACCGGATCAAGGGCGGCACGAGCGAACTATGAGTCTCAAGCTTGGAAGTTGACTTGATTACAGGCTTCTGGTATTGGAGCTCATATTTTTTATTATATTTTTTTTGAAAGGAATGGAAAACAAATGGAAAGAACGCTATCAATTATAAAACCGGACGGCACAAGCCGGGGCCTGATCGGCGAAGTGATAAAACGCCTTGAAGAAAACAACATCAAAATTATCGCTGCGAAAATGATTCATATGACCAAAAAGCAGGCTCAAGGATTTTATGCGGTTCACAAAGAACGCCCTTTTTTTGACAGTCTGACCGATTTTATGTGTTCCGGGCCTGTGGTCGTTATGGTACTCACAGGAGAAAACGTTATTCCCAGATACCGTGAACTTATGGGAGCCACAGATTACAGGGAAGCTGCCGAAGGAACCATCAGGAAGGATTTTGCCACCGACATTGAAAAAAATATCGTCCATGGGTCAGATGCACCTGAAACAGCAGCTTTTGAAATCAGCTATTTTTTTAACAGCTTTGAAATCGTTGCCTGATGCTCCGAAAGCCGAATCCGGATAATATTTCTATTGTTCTTCATCGACCGAGCAGTCCGGAAAATATCGGTGCAGCCGCCCGTGCCATCCGAAATATGGGACTTAGCAGTCTGATTGTCGTTGAACCCGTAAATTATGACATTGAAAGGGTCAGGAAAATGGCCACTCATGCAGCATCAGACATTGTTGAAAATATCAAAATTGAAAACAGCCTGAAACAGGCGCTTGAGCCTTTTCACTATGTTGTTGGAGCAACCGCCAGGACGGGAAGGCAGCGAAAAGATATTCTGACTCCAAACCAAATAGCCGGACATATTGCCAACCTTTGCGTAAATAACCGAACAGCTATTCTATTCGGCCCTGAAGATCGCGGTCTCACCAATGAGAACCTGAGACTTTGCCACGCCCTTGTCAACATTCCCACTGCAGATTTTTCTTCCCTGAACCTAGCCCAGGCGGTTATGTTGATCTGTTATGAAATTTTTATCGCAAGTGCAACTGCCGAGCCCGAAATCCTGCCGCGCCTTGCAAGTAGACTTGAGATTGACAACATGTATGATCATCTCAGGGAGGTTCTGATACATATCAGCTTTATCAACCCACAAAATCCGGATTACTGGATGAACAACCTCAGGCATTTTTTTTCCCGCCTCGAACTCAGGGCAAAAGAAGTGAGCATTATCAGGGGAATCTGCCGACAGATAGACTGGTATGCTGAAAAACGTTTCAAAGACGGTCTTAAACAGGATGAAGAAAAGGTGAGCAATAATGGATGACAAGAAAAAAGCCGTATGGGGATGGGCTGCTTACGACTGGGCAAACTCAGCTTTTGCGACAACGGTTATGGCAGGCTTTTTCCCAATCTTCTTTAAAGAATTCTGGAGTTACGGAGCTGATGCTAACACGAGCACTGCAATGCTCGGTTTCGGTAACTCAGCAGCCAGCCTTATCATTGCTCTGATGGCTCCTATAATGGGGGCTATTGCGGATAAAGGAAGCATTAAAAAAAAGTTTCTGATATTCTTTGCTTATTTCGGGGCATTGATGACAGCCTGCCTTTTTATTGTTCAAAAGGGTGAGTGGGCGCTTGCTATTTTTATTTATAGTGCAGGCATTATAGGATTTTCAGGTGCAAATATTTTCTATGACTCACTTCTTCCGTCTGTTGCCGATGAAAACAAAATCGACTATGTGTCCAGCCTCGGCTTTTCAATGGGATACCTGGGGGGAGGCCTTCTCTTTTTAATCAACGTACTGATGACACTGATGCCGGAGCGTTTTGGCCTGGCTGATGCGGCATCGGCTGTCAGGTTCTCCTTTCTTACCGTGGCCTTATGGTGGGGAGGTTTTTCGGTTCTAACTATTATGTGGGTCCCGGAAAAAAAAGGGCCGGAAGCATCATCAATCAGCATTAAAATTATCTTTGAGGGTTTCAGGCAGTTTTTTGAAACCCTTAAAAAAATTCGCCGGCTCAAAACAGTAGCGTTATTCCTTCTTGCTTACTGGTTCTATATCGACGGCGTTGATACCATAATTCGTATGGCAGTTGACTACGGCCTGTCACTTGGATTTGAAAAAAACGATTTAATTGTCGCATTACTCATCGTCCAATTTGTCGGGTTTCCTGCAGCGCTTGTATTTGGCAGGCTCGGGGAAAAATGGGGGCCAAAAAAATTAATATACCTTGCCATCTTTGTCTATATGGGCATCACCATATGGGGAGCCATGATGACTGAAAAGCATGAATTTTACATTCTTGCTGTTGCAGTCGGCCTTGTCCAGGGAGGCATACAGGCTTTAAGCAGGTCCTATTATGCGCGGCTTATTCCAAAAGGTCAGGAAGCCGAATACTATGGTTTTTATAATATGCTTGGAAAATTCGCAGCGATTATAGGCCCCACATTGATGGGAATTGTCGGTCTCGCAGCCAGACGGCTTCTGATGCCTCCGTCACCCACAGCTGCCCAGATTGAAGCTGTCGGCATGCTGGCGTCAAGGTGGAGCATTGCATCGGTTATAATTCTTTTTATCATCGGAGCTATCCTTTTTTACTTCACAGACGAAGAAAAAGGAAAAGTCGAGGCACTATGAAACAGGACATTCGATGCCGGAATAGATACAATATGAATTTAATTTTAATCTTGATATGCTGCCTTTGCCTGAATATTGGAGAGGCATTTGCCGAAGAATCATTACCAACAAATGCCAAGGCGCCATCTAAAACTGATCAGACTGAAA
>CAZTYY010000034.1:14593-22273 GCA_964617785.1 uncultured Desulfobacterales bacterium
GATCAGACTGAAAAAGATTTCCAGAAATGGGCCTTTTTTCCGGTGATCGCCAGTGAAACCGAAACCGGACTGCAGCTTGGCGGATTGACAGTAAGATTTTTAAAACCGGAATCTCAGGAGTTCAGAACATCAACCATCGATTTCGTCGCCTATGGGACAGCCAACAAACAGTATTATGCCGGTGTCTCTTCTGATTTATATCTGAAAAAAGACACCTACCACCTAAAAATGAAAGCCAGCGGACGTTTTTGGCCCGCCAATTTCTACGGTATTGGAAGCGCTACAATAGAAGAGGACAAAGAAAAATTTGAGTCAACCGGTATAAATACGCGCCTTGTTTTCGAGAGAAAACTTATAAACATCCTTTATGCTGGTGTTCTCTATAAATTTCGAAACAACTGGATTGAAACAGAATCCGGGGATGTGCTGCAAAATGAGAACCTCATCGGCGCAGAGGGCGGGCTTCGGTCCGGATTTGGCGTCACACTCTCTTTGGACACGCGCGATAATACCAATGACGCCCGGGATGGAACCTTTATCAAGGCTGACGCTTTATATTTCGAAGACTACTTTGGAAGCGACTTTGATTATTCCTTATACACGCTTGATATGCGACAATATATAACTCTTGCTAAAATCACCGGTCTCGGGATCAGAGGCTATGTACAACTCATGCGGGGCGACATTCCGTTTCAGGATCTAAGTTCTCCAAACGGCTATAACATCCTTCGGGGTCTGGAAAATGGACGTTATAGAGATAGGGACATGATTGCTTTTCAGGCTGAGTGGCGATATCCGATTTACAAACGGTTTGGCGGAACGATTTTTATGGAAACCGCTCAAGTGGCTGAAGACCTGTCCGACATTCATAATGACGCCTGGACATCCGGAGCAGGTATCGGTCTTCGATACGCCCTTAATCCTTCTGAAAAATTTAACACCAGAATTGATCTAAGCTGGGTCGATAGCGGCTTTGGGCTGACTATCGGCATGCGTGAGGCGTTCTAAGTAGAGACGTTGCATGCAACGTCTCTACGATCGATTAATTTCCATTCCACAATATTTCAAATTCTTATTGACAATAAAAACCATATCATTTATTTAGACAATCTAACTTTTAGTTTTTATAATTATTAAACATTTAAATAGTTAATAAATTTAGACATAAGGATATCCGCATGAAGGAAATCGAAAAGCTGGCACGCAACATTTTTACAACAGGCAAACTGATCAGGAACCGTGTTTTCAAGGTACAGAGCAAGCAGCTTGCGGCCATGGGCAAAAAAGATGCCCTATCCGATCTGACGGCAGCCCAACTCCATACCATGATCATGGTGAATATGCGCGGCCAATTATCCATGAACGAATTATCGGATCTTCTGGGTGTGTCTCCACCTTCTACATCGGTCATGGTGGAAAAATTGGTTGAAAAGGGGATATTGGCGCGAAGCCACAGTGTCGAAGACAGAAGAAAGGTGAACATTCAGATTTCTCCACAGGCGATTAATGATATGAAAAGTGTCGAAGATGCAATTTTACAATCGTTTGTGGAACTTGTTGAAAAAATCGGGCCGGAAACAGCAAAAAAATGGAGCGAGGTTCTGGAAAAGGTCAGGCCTGTGCTGGAAAAAGAATCCTGACCTCGATAACAAAAATTAGCAAGTCCTCATAAAGACCCCGGGGCAAGGATATCTCATTTGTAAATAGGTGACTGTCTGAGCAAAGCGAGTTTCAGATATTTATAAATGAGATATCCTTGCCCCAGGGTTATTGAGAAGTTACAAAAAATAATTATAAGTGATGGGTTGTCTAATACATTTTTTGAAGGTGACATAAAATGATAACAGAGAAATTAGGACCATCTGAACAAAAGGGAAAGAAAGTTATTTTTAGAATCGTAATATGCGCCCTTATTCTTTTTGCCGGTTTGATAGGGATGAAAGCGCTGGGCAGCCTTAAAAAACCGCCTGCTGAAGCGGTAACCACAGAGCCTGCAGTGAAAGTTGAAGTTATCAGGGCGGAAAAAAAAGACTGTCCGATATTTATAAACGGATACGGTGAGGTCAAGGCACTGAATGTGGTCAAAATTGCGCCGGAGATCTCAGGGAAAATTATTAAGGTACACCCCCGGCTCGAGGCAGGCGAAATAATCAAAAAAGGAGAAGCGCTTTTTGAGATTGATTCAAAGGACTACGTCACTGCTGTCAACACCGGCAGAAACCGTTTAAAAATTCTTAAAAGGAATAGAGAACTTGCCCAGAAGGAATATCAACGGGTCAATTTTCTGTTCAGAGAAAACAATGTCGGAACCGAGTCAGGTGTTGATATAGCGGAAAAAACCATGCTTTCAACAGATGATCTATTTACTCAGGTCGAACAGGCCCTGACAATAGCTGAGACAAATCTTGAACGCTGTAAAGTTATCGCGCAATTCAATGGCAGGATAAGCCATGTTGCCCTTGAAAAGGGACAGTTTGTGGCGCCGGGTCAGCATGTTGTTACACTGGTTGACGATTCAATACTGGAAATCAATGTGCCCATCGACAGCCGTTATGCCCGTAAATGGCTGCGGTTTGAAGATAACAAGTTCAAGGAAAACCAAACCTGGTTTTCAAGCCTGGTAAGGGTGCAATGCAGGATAATTTGGAGTGAGGGTGATATTGGACAGTCATGGAGCGGGCAGTTGCACCGCGTCGTTAAATTCGATCAAAAGACTAGAACCCTCACCGCGGCAGTTCGAGTTGATTCAAAAGACATTGCCATAGAAAAAACTAAAAGGTTTCCTCTGGTTGACGGCATGTTCTGCTCTGTAAGAATTCCGGGAAAAACTCTTAAAAATGTCATTCGCCTGCCGAGATTAGCGGTCAGCTACAAAAAGACAGTCTATACTGCAATGAATAATCGCCTTAAAACAATTCCTGTTACTGTAGATTACATTGAAGGCGGATACGCATATATTTCCGAAGGGCTGAACAAAGGAGATATTGTTGTAACAACCAGACTTATCGATCCTCTGGAAAATGCTTTGTTGAAGATTGTGGAAAAAAAAGACGGAGATAATAAGTCATGAAAAAAATACTGATTTCATTTACCAAGAATACGGTATTTGCAAATATCGCTCTTGTTCTGATCTTTCTGGCCGGGGGGATTTCCACGGTTTCCATGATTCGTGAAACTTTCCCTGAATTTTCACTCGATATGATTAAAATCTCCGTTCCTTATCCAGGGGCTGACCCTGAAGAGGTGGAGGAAGGCATCAGCAGGAAGATTGAAGAAGCAATTGAAAGCATCGAGGGAATAAAACTATACACAACCTATTCAAGTGAAAGTATCAGCACCAGCATAATAGAAGTCAAAAAGGATTATGATGTCAACGATGTCCTTGATAAGACCAGGACAAAAGTTGACGCTATTTCTTCATTTCCGGTTGATGCAGAAAAACCGGTGATTAGCGAGCTGGTTCTCAAGAATCCTGTGGTAATGTTATATGTTTCGGGAAACATGTCTGAAAAAAGAATTAAAGAGTGGTCTGAAAGAATAAAGGATGAAATCCAGCAGCTGCCTGAAATCTCCCAGGTTAGTATCTTTGGTGACAGGGATTATGAAATAGGCATTGAGGTTTCTGAAAAAAGACTTCGCGAATACGGGCTGAGCTTTGCCGATGTTGCCAATGCGGTAAGGAGAAGCAGTATGAACCTTGCCGGAGGCACCATAAGAACCGAAGGTGAAGATATACGGCTAAGGACATTGGGAAGAAAATATACTGCTAAAGAACTTTCTTCCATTGTCGTGATGGCAACCCCGCAAGGAGAAATCATTACACTGGATCGCCTGGCTCATATAGATGACGGCTTTACCGAAGATCCGATCAATGCAGTCATAAACAGTGAGCCATCTCTTCTCATTATTGTTCAGAAGACCCAGGAAGAAGACGCTCTGAAAATATCAAAAGCAGTAGGCCAATATATTTCCAAAAAGAAAAAGCAGCTGCCAAAAGGCGCCAATCTTAATATATTGTATGACAATACAGAAATGTTGAAATCAAGAATCGATCTTCTGTTGAGGAACGGCACGATAGGCCTAATAATCGTTTTTATTCTGCTCTGGGTATTCTTAAACGCCCGCCTCTCATTCTGGGCAGGAATGGGGATTCCTATTTCAATTGCAGGAGCGCTGGCAATATTATGGGCAATAGGCGGTACAATCAATATGATTTCGCTTTTCGGGCTTATCATGGTCCTGGGTATTGTTGTGGATGATGCCATTGTTGTCGGTGAGGCGATTTATGTACACCGCAAACTTGGAAAACCGCCGGTCAAAGCTGCAGTAGATGGTGTTAGTGAAGTGGGCATGCCGGTTGTCGCCGCTGTAATCACCACAATTGTCGCATTTATTCCGCTTTTCTATGTGGGCGGTATTATGGGAAAGTTTATATCGATTCTTCCGGTGGTTGTTATAGCATGTCTTGCCATATCGCTTCTGGAATGCCTTTTTCTTCTGCCAGCACATCTTAGCCATCTTCCGGATCCTAATGCTGAGGATCAAAACTCGAACAGGATTACCAGACGGCTGGAACTATTGCACCGATATACAAGCTCCGGCATGGAGTGGTTTGTTGAAAATATTTACAAACCCTTCTTAAGCAAAACACTTCATTGGCGCTATATTTCATTTTGCGTAGCCATCAGCATACTGCTTTTAACAATCGGCCTGATTAAGGGAGGTATCCTTAAATTTGAAGTTTTTCCGGAAGTGGATGGTTTCATCATTACTTCCACCATAGAATTTCCAAACGGAACACCGGCTGACGTCACCAGGGCAGCAACTGAACAGGTTGACGCAGCACTTATAAGGCTTGCAAATAAGACAAAATCACTCTCAGGCGATCCCATAATTAGAAATCGTCTGTCACTTGTTGGTCAAACCCTCGAGCAGATACCTTCCTTTGGCCCAAATGTTGGGGCGGTTCAAGGCATTCTTCTCGACTCAGAAAAAAGAGGCGTCCATACCAAGGACCTGATGGTGGCTTGGGAAAAAGAAATCGGTCATATTCCCGGAATCCAGTCCCTTATTTTCTCAGGCATGGAAACCGGCCCTCCGGGGTCGCCGATCGAAGTATGGCTCCAGGGCATGGACATGGATGACATTCTTTCCGCATCAGACGATCTAATAGAAAGGCTGCGTAAGTTTGATGGCGTATATCAAATCAGATCGGACTTCTCGCCCGGTAAAAACGAAATCCGTTTTGCATTAAAGCCCGAGGCGCGAACTCTGGGACTCACCGTGGATGATCTGGCAAGACAGATTTATACCGGATATTACGGAGATGAAGTGATCCGGCTGCAAAGGGGAAGGGATGATGTCCGTGTAAGGGTTCGCTATACTGCTGATGAAAGAAAACGTATCTCAGATCTTGACAATGTCCGCATCAGAACATTAAGCGGGCATGAAGTTCCGCTGATGTCTGTTGCGGACATATCCTTTGCTCCGGGTTTTTCCACAATTAAACGTACAAACGGGATGCGCCGTGTTATGGTTAGTGCAGGTGTGGATACCAACAAGGCAAATACCAATGAAATCTTTACCGAACTTTCTGTCGGTTTTTTCCAGCAGCTTGAAAAAAAATATCCTGGCCTTCACGTGGTAGTTCAGGGTGAGCAGAAAAAAATGCGTGAATCTCTCGGCAGCCTTGTTGTCGGGTTTCCCCTGGCAGTGCTGGGCATTTTCATAATTATTGCGACGATGTTCCGTTCCTATGCACAACCTTTTGTCATTATGTTTACAGTGCCTTTTGGAATCATTGGTGCTGTATTCGGTCATATTATTCTTGGTTACGACCTTTCGATCATGAGCATTTTCGGGATGGTCGCCCTGACAGGTGTTGTGGTGAATGATGCCATTGTTCTGATTGAACGTATCAATGAAAACATTGCTGAAGGCCAACCTTTTTTTGATGCGATTATTTCAGGCGGGGGCAGACGGTTCAGGGCGATCTTCCTTACCACCCTGAGTACAGTCGGCGGATTAATGCCGCTTATCATAGAAACCGATCTCCAGGCAAAATTTCTGATTCCAATGGCGTTGTCCATTGCAGCAGGAGTTGCCTTTGCAACTGTGTTGACACTGGTGTTGATTCCCGGCCTTCTGGCCATATTAAACGACTTCAGGTTGCTTGCATTTAAACTGAAACACGGTTCCTGGCCCCAAAGGGTCAGCGTTGAGCCTGCCAGGAATCGTCATGCAGATCCATTTTTGGAAAAGCCTATGCCAAAACCTGAAGCCGATAAAACAGAATAGACAAACCGCAATAAAGGATGTGACGTTATGAAAGCAATCTCTTTTTTCCTATCATTTTTAATGTTCAGCATATTAATTTGCGCAAGTGGTCTGTGTATGCCCGACCTAATTAAACCAGACCCGGTTAAATCAGACCCGGTTAAACCCGATGCAACAAAAACTGCTGAACAAGAAAAAACCGATCTGATCGATTTAAAAGTCCTGGATTTGAAAACCGCAGGAAAAATTGCCCTGGAGAAAAATCCTTCTTTTAAAGCTGCCTTTATGCGTGTTCAGCAAGCAAAGGAACGGCTTGTCCAGACGCGTTCGGCTTACTGGCCAAGGCTTGATGCTTCAGCATCTTATTCGCGCATTACGCTTTCAAAAAACACCTATGATACAAACCTGGCATCTGCCAGACTGTTAAATCCTTCTGCGACATTAGATGATCCTGAAGATTATTACAATGCCGGGATCAGGGCCAGTTGGATTTTATTCAATGGATTTGAGAGGTATTTTTATAATCAAGCAGCCCGGTTCGGGAAAAAGCAAAGCGAGTTCGCGAAAGATGATATGAAACGCCTTTTGCTGTCATCTGTTGTTGAAATATATTTTTCAGCCCAGCTTGCCCTGGAAAGCATAAAAATCAGTGAGGCAGATAAAACATTTAACCAAAAGCTATACGAAGACGCCAAGGCACGATCAAGGCAAGGTGCCGGTTCCCTAAGCGATGAGATGAATTTTGAGATACGTGTTAATGCCGCAGAATTAGAACTTTTAAAAGCAAAACAGTCATACAAGGCGGCAATGTTTGGTCTGGCGGCTGTGCTGGGTATGCCGAACGCGATATTCCCGGAACATCTAACCCTCTCAAACCTTCAGTCTGAAACAGATGCAGAACTTGAACCTGTCGATATTAAAAAACTGATTAACTTTGCACTGTTGAACCGATCCGACATCATGCAGAGTGAATCTCTATTGAACGCAGCAATGGCAGAAGTAAAAATGACGCGTGCCAAATTCTATCCTTCCGTAGGCTTGTCAGCTGCTTATGAAGGTACCAGAACCAATGATATGGCATTTGAAAACAAGGACTTCGGCAACTCAGCAGGAGTGAATGTTACTTACAACCTTTTTTCAGGGGGGTCTGACAGAGCCAGGTTGGGAGAAGCCATAAACAGACAAAAAGAAGTAACAAAAATGCTCGAAGCATTAAAACTTGATGTCATATCCGATGTACGAACATCTGTGGAAACATTGCTGCTCGCCCAGAAAGAACTTGTTCTTTTAAGGTCTAATGCGATTCTTGTGAAAAAGAACAGGGATCTTGTTGAGATGGAATATGCCGCAGGCCAGTCCTCACTTGTCCGGTTAAACGAAGCACAACGGGATATGATTACGGCT
>CAZTYY010000035.1:0-7527 GCA_964617785.1 uncultured Desulfobacterales bacterium
ACCGTACTTAAAAATTTTGCCGACAGGGTCCAACAGCATATTCGACTCATTGATTCCTGCTCGAGATGCGGTTTTGACAAACTCATGATCATTCTTCCATGTAGAAAAGTAAATGAAGCGAGGGTCGTATGTGTACGCCTGGCAAGTGAATTGAGCAGGAGCGAAATCCTCGACTCAGAGCATACGCCTGAAATTTGTTTCAGGGTCTCTGCCGGTTTTGTGGAAGTAAAGAAAGACAGCCGGCTGGAGGATATAATTAACCATGCTGAGGCAATGGAGAGTATTCGCTATGAATTTCGTGCCTGTTGAACATAAGCAATCAGGACTTTTTACGAAGCCAACGGAGGGGAAATGAAGAATGCAACTATAGAGACATCGGTCGGAGTTTTTGTTCTGATCGGCATTGCCTGCATCGGATATCTGACAATCAAACTGGGTAAAATGGAGATAATGGGCGATAATAGATACGCTGTTTATGCCAGGTTTGAGTCTGTTGCCGGGCTTGCCAGTGGTGCTGATGTTCAAATGGCAGGTGTCAGTATAGGCCATGTAAGCACAATTAGTCTTGATCAGGCAAAGCAGGTTGCGGTGGTAACCCTTGAAGTCAAAAAGGATATCAGACTGACGGATGACGTGATTGCTTCGATAAAAACTGCAGGGTTAATAGGGGACAAGTATATTATGCTGACATCGGGAGGCTCGGACGTCGTTCTCAATCCCGGTGATACGATAATAGAAACAGAATCAGCACTTGATCTTGAGGAACTGATCAGCAAGTATGCGTTTGATGATGTATAGAGAGGCATATATGAAAATACAGTTATTTTTTTTAACATTCCTGCTTTTATTTTTATTCCAGGCAAGTACATGGGCTGAACAGCCGATCAACGAACTGAAGGCGCCTGTTGAAAAGATCATGACGCTTTTAAAAGCTTCAAAGTCGCAGAGCAAAGAAAAACAGGAGGCCATTCGCATAAAAGTGATGCTGATCATTAGAGATACTTTTGACTTTCACGAAATATCCAGGAGCACAATTGCCGGGCACTGGAAGGACTTCAGCGCAAAACAGAAAGATGAGTTCGCAGATATCTTTGCAGAATTTCTCGGCAGCAGTTATTATGGAAAAATAAAGGATTCATACACAGATGAAGATATTATCTACGACTCCGAGGAGATTGTTTCAGACAATAAAGCGCTTGTTAAGACCAGAATCCCCAGAGAGACAGGTGATATTCCAATATACTATCGGATGATGCTAAAGAATGGAAAGTGGAAGGTTTATGATGTTATTATAGAAAAAATAAGTCTTGTTAAAAATTATAGAACCCAATTCAGAAGTATTTTAAGAAAGGAATCTCCGGAACAGCTTATCGAAAGGCTTAAAAAGAAGATTGAGAACCAGAAGGAAAACCAGAAGGCAGATCAGAAAAATAAAGAGAAGGAGAAACCGGATACTCAATGAGAGGAATAATTCGGAGACTTTTTATCATATTGATGATCTGCTTTTTATGCCATGGATATGCCCTTGCAGTTGATGAATACGATGATGAATACAATGATGAATACAATGAAGAGGGCGACTATTTATCAGATGATTTATTATATGAAGAAGAGTCAGAGGATTATCTCGAACCCTGGAACCGTTTGATGTTCGATTTCAATGACCGGCTCTATTTCCTTGTTCTGAAGCCGGTGGCAGAAGGATATGTATATATTTCTCCTGTATATGTCAGGGTGGGAGTTTCCAATTTTTTTTCTAACCTGTCTTTCCCTATCCGGTTTGTAAACAGTCTGCTCCAGGGCAAGGGAGATGCTGCCGAAAAAGAATTTGCACGCTTTCTTGTGAACAGCACAATTGGTGTTCTCGGATTCGGCAATCCTGCTGGGAATGATCCGGATCTTAAAAAAAGCGATGAGGATTTTGGGCAGACCCTTGGAAGTTATGGTGCGGGTGATGGCGCTTATGTGGTTTGGCCTTTCCTGGGGCCCTCAACGATAAGGGACACTATCGGCGATTGCTGTGATTTATTTTTAAGTCCGACATGGTATATCAAGCCCTGGTGGGCATCTACTTGCATAAGCTCATATGACAGGGTTAACTCACTTTCTTTTTCTATAGGGGATTATGAAACACTGAAAGCCGCCGCATTTGAACCTTACATTGCGTTAAAGGATGGCTATCTCCAGCTAAGAGAAAAGAAAATAGAGGGATAACCTGACAAAAGGATAATTGTTGCCATGATCGCTGAAATTCTTTCAACAGGAGATGAAATTCTGACCGGATCGATTGTTGACAGCAACTCGGCATATATTGCGGAGAAACTGGTTTTGAACGGAATTAATGTGGTACGTCATGGTTGCGTAGGCGATGACAGGGCGGCACTTGTTTCGGCCATAAAGGAAATAGGTGTACGTGCCGATTTGGCTGTAGTTACGGGTGGACTCGGCCCAACTGTTGATGATCTGACGGCGGAGACAGTGGCAATGGCTGCAGGAGTGGAGCTTGTTTACAGTGAAACTGCAGACAGATCCATAGAGGATTTTTTCAGAAATCGTGGGCGGCTAAAAACAGATTCGGACAAAAAGCAGGCAATGCTTCCTGAAGGTGCTGAATGTCTGGTCAATCCTGTCGGGACAGCACCCGGCTTTATGGTAAAGGTTGGAAAATGTAATGTTTTCTGTGTGCCCGGAGTGCCGTATGAAATGCAAAGAATGCTTTCCGACTCAGTTCTTCCGGCAATTCAAAAACTGTCGGGAAATGACAGGGCCGTTCTGCTGATCAGAACAATGTCTGTTTTCGGCATACCTGAGGCGGCAGTCGGTGAACACTTGATGGAACTGGAAGAAAAATTTCCAGGAATAAAGCTGGGTCTTTGTGCGGAATTTCCTGAAATTAAGGTCAAACTTTACGTCAGATCGGAAATTGAAAGTAATCCACATAAGATTGTTGATGAGGCTTCTTCATGGGTTCTTGAAAAAATAGGTAAACATGTGTTTTCAAAGACCGGTGGATCTATGGCGGCTGAAGTCGGACGACTGCTGGGAGAAACAAATTCGACACTTTCAGTCGCAGAAAGCTGCACAGGCGGTTTGATTTCGCATATGTTGACCAATGTGCCCGGAAGTTCCTCATATTTTTTGTTTTCAGGCATAACATATTCGAACCAGGCAAAAACAGATGTTCTTGGCGTATCATCCGAATCCCTTGAAAAATTTGGTGCTGTAAGCGAAGAGGTCGCAAAAGATATGGCCGAAGGTGCAAGACGGGTATCAGGTTCTTTATACGGACTTTCCACAAGCGGAATTGCAGGACCTGATGGAGGGACAGATGAGAAACCTGTCGGTACAATATGTATCGGTGTCGCAGGGCCGGACTTCCTAAAAGGGTTTCGATATAACCTGTCTTTCGGCAGTCGCTCCAGAAACAAAACCATTTTTGCAATGGCCGCCCTTGAACTGCTTAGAAGAGAGCTCAATTCCAGTTTTTAAATGACTGATAAATTTACATCAGAAGATATAAAAGCAGGATGGCTGATTGATGGTACAGGTTCTCCAGCTGTTCCCAATGCCATTTTAAAAGTAAGAGAGGGCAGGGTAGCATCTGTTCAGTCGGGTTCTGACGAGATGGCTCCGGATGATAAGCACCCGGATAATGTAACAAACCTGTCACACTGCACCATAATTCCGGGGCTGATAGATGCTCATGTCCACCTTTCCATGTCAGGTACTGATGACAAAACGTATAGAGAAAAACAACTGGTTGCTGATTACGATGTGATTAAGGATGTGATCGCTGGACATATCAGAGACCATTTTCTTCATGGAATTATCGCGGTGAGAGATGGCGGAGACCGCAGTGCCCATGTTCTTAAATATAAAAAAACAATCCACAGTCGGAGTCAATGCCCTCTTGTTGTAAAGACCGCAGGCAGGGCCTGGCATATAAAAGGGCGCTATGGCGGACTTGTCGGGAAGCCTGTCGTGGATGGTTGTTTACTTGCGGATTCTGTAAAAAAGGGGAGTGATGAGATAGATCATATCAAGATAATTAATTCCGGACTGAATAGTTTGTGTGATTTTGGAAGACAGACCGCCCTCCAATTTGAAAAAAGAGAACTGGAAGAGGCTGTTTCGCAAGCAGGTATTCTTGGTCTGAAAACAATGGTACATGCAAACGGCAAGATCCCTGTAAAGGTTTCAATTGATTCAGGTTGCCATTCTATTGAACACGGTTTTTTTATGGGTGCTCAAAATCTTGAAAAAATGGCTGAAAAAAGAACGGTCTGGGTTCCCACGGCATATACCATGAAGGCATATGCCGGGTTGTTCGATTCGAAAGCCTCCGAGCCTGCTGTTCCTCTTAGAAACCTTGAACATCAAATGGAGCAGATCTTGATGGCAAGGAATTTCGGTGTCAAAATCGGGCTTGGAACTGATTCCGGCAGTCCCGGTGTATATCACGGCAAATCATTTGCCAATGAACTGAAGCTCCTGATGGAAGCAGGATATTCTGTTGAACAGGCGATTAAATGTGCGACATCAAACAATGCGGAATTGTTAGGATTAAATAATCTTGGGCGGCTAACAAAAGGCAGACGGGCAACATTTGTTGTTCTCAGAGGAAAACCGTTGAACCTGCCGGACAGTCTTGAAAGTGTAGAATCGATTTACATTGACGGTCGAATAGTATATGAATGCCAAAAATAAATGAAAGAACAATTATGCGTTTTCTGTTGATTAACCCATATTACCCGATATCCGAAGGGCCTTCGCCTCCTCTTGGAATTGCGTTTCTCGGCGCAGCGCTTGAAGCAGCCGGCATAGTCGTAGAGGTTGCTGATTTTGTAGTTAACCCATATAGTTCCGCTTTTCTTGAAGATGTCCTCAAGAGGTTTCAACCACAAATTGCCGGCATTACTTCGGTTACCATGACATTTGATAATGCGGTAAAAATTGCAAATGATATCAAACAGATCAACCCGGACATATTAACCGTAATGGGTGGACCGCATGTTTCATTCTGTGCAGAAGAGACAATGAAGTGTTTCCCCGAGGTCGACATCATTGTAAAAGGCGAAGGGGATGAGTCGATAGTCGATCTTACGCGGGCAATGGAAAACGGCCGTAAATGGGATCAGGTTGAAGGTATTGTATATCGGGATGGCTCAGGAATCTGCAGCACCGGTGCCAGAAAAAAAATGGCGGATGTCAATTCTTTGCCCATTCCTGCAAGGCATCTACTACCCCTTGGCAGATACAGAACGCTTAACATGCCGGTCAGCATGACGACTAGTCGAGGGTGCCCGTTTAAATGTATTTTTTGTGTGGGAAGAAAGATGGTAGGGGCAAAAGTAAGGTATAGAAAGGCGAAACCGGTTGTTGATGAGATGGAGTATCTGAACACACTCGGTTTTCCGCAGATCAATATTGCAGATGACCTTTTTACTGCAAATAAAAAACATTGCATTGATATTTGTGATGAAATACTCGCGAGAGGGCTCAAGATAAAATGGTCGTCGTTTGCGAGAGTTGATACGGTGTCAAGAGAGGTCCTGAGTAAAATGCAGGCCGCGGGGTGCGATGCTGTAAGTTTCGGCATCGAAACAGCAAATGCCGAAATTTTAAAGACCATTAAAAAAGGCATAACGATTCCACAGGTTCTCGAAGCCGTAAAAATGTGCAACGATACCGGTATCACTCCAGCTGCGTCTTTTATACTGGGGCTTCCCGGTGAGACCCCTGAAACTTTAAAAGAGACTGTCGAATTCGGAAAAAAGCTTAAAGACATGGGAGTTCTTTATGGTTTCCATTTGCTGGCTCCATTTCCGGGCACGGAAATAAGGGATAAAAAAGATGCATATAATATCAAGATACTTACTAATGACTGGAGAATGTATCATGCCAACCTGGCGATTGTTGAAACAGAGTCTGTAACCGCAGAGATGCTTAATGATATTGCATCAAACTGGGAAAAAAATATCCATGAATGGCTGGTGTCGATAAAGGAGAAAATTAAAGCCGGCACAGCTACTGACGAAGATGCATTTCCTCTTGTCAACCTTGAAAGAACTTTGTTATATTATAATCTCATGACGGAGCGGCTGATAGAGGAAAAAGGCGCATGGCGCAATCCGGGCGCTCGACCTTCACGGTCCGCTTCTCTTAAAACACTTGCCGAAAAAATACATCAACATACCAAAGAATCAGAGGAAGAATTATTCAAAGCATTTGAATATGCGGCAGACCACGGAAATCTGAAGCTTCATGAAACAGATAATGATATTCAGTGGCAATGGACCGATTATCTATAACTTAATGGTGATAAATCATCCTTAGTCGCGCAAGTTATAACCTTTCTCGCTTCCCATGATGATACTTTCCAGGTTATGGCGGCATTCAGTCAACAGACGGGGAAAATTTGAGCCTGAAGTGGTTGCTTCCCCTATCAACATCTGGAAATGAAGGAGCATGTTTAGGCTGGTCCGTACCCGCCTGCAGACATTGGTAATGAAATGTTCGGCATGGGGGCAGTCCTGGGCAATATGAACCAGGTCCATGAGCCGCTGATTAAGGTCTTTCATGTATTTGTCGCAGCGGGTGCGTATTTGTTCCGCCTCCTCGGCGTCTACCTTGACGCAAGCGGCCTCCATCTGGCGGACAAATTCCAGAATCTGACTGAAGAATATGTGGTAGTTCACGTAGAACTGGTGAAAGAACTCAATGTTCTCGGTGGCGACCTGTCGATTGCGCAGGTACGCCTCCAGGTGGGGCCGGTTTTCGATAACCTCGATCAGCTCATCGAAAATTCGGGAACACAGGTTGTCGTCCAGCTTGGAGACATAGGCTTTACCTTGAACTCGGGACAGGTTGTGGTTCTCGGTCAGCACTCCGGAAACCAGGACAAAGGGAATGTTGGCTGTTGCCGGGTTTTCTTTGAGGGCATCAAAGACCTGGTGGCCGTTTATTTCCGGCATCTTGATGTCACAGATCACTCCTGCGAAACGATTTGGGTCATGGCCAATGACACGCAAAAAAGCATTCGGATCGGAATAGGTCTCCAGATGGTAGTCACTCTTGCGGAACATTCGCTTAAACACTTTCAGCCATCGGTCCTCGTCGTCTATTACGGCCAGTCTCGGCTTATCTTCGGCTGGCCTGCCGGTGTTCTTCTGATGTGATTCTCGGTTCATCGCATTTTGCCCTTTCAATTTGTAGGATTTATATTGGGAATACGGTACGTGGCCGAGCCACAACTTTGGTCTGATCATCACTTCGTTCGAATGGGCAGCATATAATAATATAGACACCCCTGTCAATTTCTTTAGCGGGGATTCTTTAGCGGGGATATAGATCGTCCTTTTTTTCAGGAACATGTCCTGCGAAATGACACAATTTTCTTGAATTTTGTGATTCCACCTATTGCACAGCACATCATAGAGAAAGCCTAACGCCAAGAAATGTTTGACAAAATCAAAAATCGGATGAGTGACACACTATTTGGCCCGAATTTTGTATATAATATTAAAA
>CAZTYY010000035.1:7627-22256 GCA_964617785.1 uncultured Desulfobacterales bacterium
AAAAATCGGATGAGTGACACACTATTTGGCCCGAATTTTGTATATAATATTAAAATGATATTAAAACGATATTAAAACGATATTAAAACGATATTAAAACGGATCGGATTGCTTCGGGTGCCTTCCTGCAAATTCAGTATATGATTAACAATTAAGAACCACTTTATTAATTTGTTTTAAACCAAAAGAGAAATTTAAAATGATACGGAAGTCTAACAATATCATTCTTTCCATACCGCCACGTCACGATGACAGTGCGCGGCTGCGCGAGATTGTTGAAGGCGTTGCTTTGCCCGAGAATATTATTGTCGTCAGAAGTATTGAAAACCTTTTAAGAATTCTCAGGCAACCATTGAACGGTGTCGCAGCAGCTGTCATTTTTGATGCAACGGAACAAGAACTGAATTCTCTTCTCCCCTTCAAGGAGCTTCTTCTTAGAATGCCCGTAATTCTTGTTTTGCCGAACAGTAGCAGGGAGATCGTGGCAAAGGGACATTCCTTAAGACCACGATTTGTAACCTTTGCGGACAGTGATTTTTCAGATGTGCGGGAAGTACTGCAGAAGATGCTGGGGAGAATAAATAATATTGAAGCCGGGTTTAATCAAAATTAATTGTTTTTATTTATTTCGCTAAATGAGGAAGAGGGGAAGAGTCATGTCAGAGGATCAGGTAACTGTTGAGCGTAGAATGCATAAACGGTTTAAAGTCAGGGAAGACATTTTTGCAGTTTTTGGCAAAGATTCCCAGGCGATGGGCAGAATAGTCGATATCAGCAAGGGCGGACTGGCCTTTAACCACAACGGCGGTAAAATCGAATCCTACGGGATGTCTGTACTGTCTTTCTTGTTTGCAGATCGAAAAGAAATGCACATCAGTCATGCTTCGTTGAAATTTAAATCAAGAATCGTCTCTGATAATGAGACGACAACAAAAGGAAATTCAAATTATTCAAAAAGGCGTTGCGCTGTTCAGTTTGATGATTTGACCTGGTACCAGAATACAAGCCTTGACAATTTGATTTCTCTTCAATCAGCCAATCTTGTCTGATTAGAAGCTATCTTATCACCGATTTAACCATACCTCGGAATTGTCCCATATCCATACTCCAATTCAGAGCCGGTCTCAAAAAAGATACACGGTTGGCTTGACATATCTGTAATTTTGATAATACTCTGTTTCGTAAAACTGGAGAAGGAAGATGAATAAAAAACAAATTCAGGAATGTTTAGCGGAATTTGCCGGTGTCAATCGGGATGCAGGGCAAAATGCAGGGAATGATGAAGCCTCACTTTTAGAAGCAGCTCTTTTTGTCGAAGATGTATTCGGTTTTACCCTTACTGATGATGAGATTTGTGGGGAAAAGCTTGGAAATCATCAGGCAATAGAAAGATTTGTGATTGAAAAACTTGGATTAAAATAAATATGTGTGGAATCTGTGGAATAGTTAATCTTGGTCAAAACGAACCGCCGGATGTAAACATTCTTACTCGTATGATGGGAAGACTTCGGCATCGAGGGCCGGATTCAAGCGGTTATTATCGTGACCGGCAGGTGGGGTTAGGGCATACCCGGCTTGCGATAATCGATTTGGAGACAGGTTCTCAACCCTTATCCAACGAAGATGAATCCATATGGATTACATTTAATGGTGAAATTTTTAATTATGTGGAAATCGCTTCAGAGCTAACCGGCCTTGGCCATGTTTTTAAAACAAAAAGCGATACAGAGGTGATTGTTCATGCCTATGAACAATGGGGTACATCCTGTTTTGAACGTTTTAATGGACAGTGGGCTCTTGTCCTGTGGGACAAAACAAACAATCGAGCCATTCTTTCTCGTGACCGATTAGGCATAAGGCCCCTTTACTATACAGTTTGCAACAACAGACTGTTATTTGCTTCAGAGATCAAGGCGCTGTTCGCGGATGGGAGTGTTAATCGGGAGTTTGATCCTGCAGGGTTTTCCGAGATATTTTCTTTTTGGAGTCCGGTCGCCCCGAGAACTGCTTTTGATGGGATTAAAGAGCTTAAACCAGGTCACTTTGCCGTTATTCATGACGGAAAAATAAAAAGCAGGCCATTTTGGAAAATTTCATTTCCGGATGCTAATGATATATCCGGCTTAAACGAGGCTGAAAATGCAGAATTGTTACGGAGTCACCTCATTAATGCTTCAAAACTAAGATTTACAAGAAGCGATGTGCCTGTTGGTGCATATCTGTCAGGGGGAATTGATTCATCGATCTCATCTTCAATTATTTCCAACTATACTGAAGCACCTCTTAAAACCTTTTCAATCCGTTTTAGTGATTCGGAGTTTGATGAAGGCCTCTACCAGAGGGAAATGGTCAGCAGGCTTGGAGCGGAACACAGGGATATCTTGGTATCAGATAAAGACATTTGTGATGTGTTCCCGGATGTGATGTGGCATGCAGAGCGTCCCATACTTCGCACCGCTCCTGCACCTTTATTTTTACTTTCCCGGTTGGTCAGGGAATCCGGCTATAAAGTTGTGGTCACGGGCGAAGGGGCAGATGAAGTTATGGCCGGATATGATATTTTCAGAGAAGCCAAAGTCAGACTGTTTATGGCAAGAAATTCGTTATCCGACAAAAGGCCCCATATACTAATGAAGCTTTATCCATGGATGGAAAGATCTCCGGGCAGGACTCCTGCTTTTGCCAATGCTTTTTTTAGTAAAAACCTGGACCCTTCAGATCCTGGATTGTCCCATCGGCCAAGATGGAATACAACATCATCTTTAAAGCTTATGCTCAGTGCTGATTTCAGGAAGGAAGCAGACAAAACAGATGTTGTCGAAGAGTTATTGTCCAAGCTTCCTGATTCTTTTTTCAAGTGGGATTCCTTGTTCAGAGCTCAATGGCTTGAAATGGTTACTCTGTTATCGGGATATATTTTATCTGCCCAGGGTGACAGAATGTTAATGGCCAATTCTGTTGAAGGACGATTTCCATTTCTTGACTGTAATCTCGTTGATTTTGCAGGTCAGCTTCCTTCAAGGCATAAACTTCTTGCATTGAATGAAAAACATCTACTTAAAATCGCTTTCAAAGACATGCTTCCCAGTTCAATATTAAACAGGCCAAAACAGCCTTATCGGGCACCTGATGCCGCCAGTTTTTTTTCAGGACAGGATCCTGAATGGATTGATGATGTGACCAGTGATTCGAAAATTAAAAAAGCAGGTGTATTTAATCCCAAAGCGGTTATTCAGCTTCTGAACAAATGCCGCAAGGTAAAAGGGCAAAAAATGAGCAATTCGGATAATATGAAGGTTGTTGCGCTACTGTCCACCATGCTTGTACATCATCATTATATCGACCAGGACGGTAATGGCGGAAGAGACCAAAGACCTCCCGAACCTGTTAAGATTATAGATATGGTAGCAGATTCCAGGAATTAGCCAAAATGAAAAATGGCCGGCAGCGAATACTTGTTTTTCAAGAAAATAAAAGCGGTGAACAGAAAATTGAGGGGATAAGAAAATACGGCATTGACCTGTTTTCCATAGAAAGCATTTCAATAGACACCACGTTGCCTCCGATTATCGATAACCCGGAGGCATACCTGCCTGAAGATATTTCTGCAGATATTGTTCTGGATTTTTTAAAACATCCTGATTTATCACATGAACTTGCGGCTATGTGCCGAAAAAAAAGGATTCCCATAGTTTCTTCGGGCAAAAAGCTCGATGATGACTGGGCTTTGACACCTCCCACCTGATGTGCCCTTTCAAGGCAGGTCAGTCTTGGAAAATATGGGGAACTCTTTGGGATGCCGGAATTCGATGTAAAAGAGGAACATGGTAAAATAACTGAAATTAAGGTGTTGCGAGGCGCTCCCTGTGGTGCGACATGGAAGGCGGCATTAAAGTTGATAGGCCTTCCTGTTGACAAGGCAATTGTGAGAATTGGCCTTGAAGCTCAGTTTTTCTGTTCCGCTGATCCCGCCTCATGGGACCCAATAACCGAAAAAAGTCCGGTCCATATCGCCGGAAAACTTCACAGTACAATGCTTCAAAAAAAACTGAGCCATATTTGATTTGACTTTTTGGGAAACGATTTGTAGTTTGGCGCATGAACGAAAAACCATACAATATTATTTATGAATTTGTATTTGAAGACGGCAATACCAAAGTTTTTGAACTCAAGCTGGATCCAATAACAATTTTAGTTATTTTGCCTGAGCCGGAATCAGTGCCTGAATGGACAAAGCTTGAATATAACCAGTGTGTATGCTGCCCCCTGGACAGGGAGAAACACCTGTATTGTCCGGTTGCCGTCAACATTGCCGAACTGGTCGAAGAGTTTAAAGATGCTATTTCATCAGATTACTGCACCGTGAAATGCATAACGCCTGAAAGAACGTATTCCAAAGAAACATCGATCCAGGAAGGTCTGTTTTCCATTCTCGGTATTATAATGGCCACCAGCAACTGTCCTGTTATGGATTTTTTCAAGCCCATGGCCAAATTTCATCTTCCGTTTTCAACAGTAGATGAAACCATTTTCAGGTCAACATCGGTGTACATGCTCAGGCAGTATTTTGAATACCGGAAGGGCCGGACACCTGACCTTGAGCTTAAGAACCTTGACAAGCATTATGAAATGGTTCAGGAAGTCAATGCCGGTATCATTAAAAGGACTGGAGATGTCGCTAAAAAAGATGCCGACAAAAATGCCCTTATTATTTTAAATGCTCTGGCCCAGATGCTGTCAGTGGAGATCGAAGATGGCCTCAATTCCCTTGAATACCTGTTTTATCCAAATAAATAACAGGGTAGATAACAGGTGTAATTTTTATAAAGCGTATCGAAAATAATAGACATTATAAAATTTAGAGTTTTGATGTGTGTAAAGATAAAAGATAGAGGATAGTTAAATGAACTTGCTGAATGTTTTTATCCAGACCCTGGGTGGGCTTGGATTGTTTATCCTGGGTATGAAGATGATGACCGACGGGTTGCAGATGTCGGCCGGAGATCGGATTAAAAAAATCCTGGGCGCTGTTTCTTCCAACAGAATTGTCGGTTGTGGAACCGGTGCTTTTGTAACAGCGATGGTTCAGTCCTCTTCTGCGACCACTGTGATGCTGATCAGTTTTGTTGGTGCTGGAATGATGACTTTACAGCAATGTGTTGGCGTCATCCTTGGGGCCAACGTCGGCACCACAATCACTGCCCAGATGATTGCCTTTAAGCTGACGAGTGCGGCGCTTCCGGCCATCGCTATAGGTGTAGGACTGAAATTTTTTTCAAGAAGCAGGCGACAAAGATATATCGGCGAGGTTATTTTAGGTTTTGGTCTGCTTTTTTTCGGTATGACCGTCATGAAGCAGGGTCTTGCACCAATCAAGGGAGACCCCCAGTTTATAGAGTTTTTTACAACGTTCAATGCAGGCTCCCTTACCGGCATTTTATTATGTGTAGCAACCGGGGCAGTCTTGACGTTTATGGTGCAGTCCTCTTCAGCTACCGTGGGTTTAACCATGACCCTTGCCACACAGGGGCTTTTGGATTTTCCTGCAGCCATGGCACTTGTACTGGGCGAGAATATAGGTACTACAATCACCGCAGAACTTGCTACGATAGGGTCTAACAACGTCAACTCTCATCGAGCGGCAAGGGCTCATACTCTTTTTAACGTGATAGGTGTGGGGATAATGGTTATCTTCTTTCCTTATTTCGTAAAGTTGATAGAACTAATCTCTACTATGATGGGAGCTGGGCCGTTAGGGGAAGTGACAAACAATGAGGTTGTCAATATGTCGAGGTACATTGCAAACGGGCATTCACTTTTTAACATAATAAATGCATCGATTTTCCTTGTTTTGTTGCCGTTACTTATCAAGGCGGCCATATTGATATCTCCCAAAGAAGATAAAGATAGTGATGAACTTCACTTGCCTAATTTTGATCATCGATTCCTTGACACACCCATAGCCGCACTTATAAAGGCAAAGAGTGAAATCCTCAAAATGTCTGATGTGGCAATGAAGATGTTGAAAAATACAGCCGAAGCCTTTGAGGAAAGGGATTATAAAAAATTAAATAAGTGGCGTCGATATGAAAATCATCTTGATTTGACCCAGAGAGAGATCACATCTTATTTAACCAGGATCTATCAAAGCGATCTTAATCAATCCGAGGCCAGAGAAATTTCTGGCATGATGCGAATGACCAATAATATTGAGCGTATTGGAGATTCCATTGAAAATATTGCACTTATGATTGAGGATGTCATTGAGAATAAAACAGAATTTTCATCGCAAGCCATGTCCGATATTAAGAAAATATCCAACCAGGTGGCTGATTTTATTACACTGGTGCAGGAAGGCATCAGGACAGAGCCGGCCCAGTTTATGAAACAGGCTCAGATATTAGAAGACAACATTGATTTTATGCGCGAAGAAATGCGTCAGGAGCATATTGAAAGACTCAGGTCCGGCACCTGTACCAATGAGCCGGGTTTGATGTTCAGTGACATGCTATCTAATTTTGAAAAAATGGGTGACTATTGTTATAATATTGCCCAGGCAGTGGCAAAGATAAAATAAAAAGGAGAGAAAATGAAGTTTTATCTTGCAGAGGGGAACATTGGAAAAGGTACTACAAGGGATCAGGTAGATAATGTGATTGAACTGCTTAAATCAAAAGGGTGGAACGTCGAATACGGCATTGAAAAGAACAAGGCAGAAGATGTTACCGAGTTTGGACGAGAAGAGGAAATACAGGATGCGTTTTCAAAAGACTTTATGACATGTGTTGAAGTACTTGGATTATAGTTTTTCCCCTTACGATAATCCGTATGATAAAAGGTTAATTCATGACCGATAATTTTCAAAAGAAAGCAGCAATTTTTCTGTCATTTGGTATTGTTCTTTTTTCATCCATACTAGGTTTTTCCGGAACAGGCGATTCCACTACAAGTGAAGTTTTTGTGATCCCGATAACCGGAACTGTCGATCCCGGCATGGCCGGATATATCAAAAGAGCATATCAGAAAGTGTCGGAAAAACCCGAAAATCTTATTGTCTTTGAAATGGACTCATTTGGAGGGCGTGTGGATTCCGCCCTGGAAATAGTTGATACACTCCTTAAGCTGCCCAAAGAAAGAACGGTGGCCTTTGTGTCTGTTAAGGCAATATCAGCAGGCGCATTAATTGCCCTTGCATGCGGCGACCTTGCCATGAAACCAGGCACCACTATCGGGGATTGCGCGCCAATCAGTTTTTCAAGCGAGGGGCCGCAAATGATGGGCGAAAAATTTCAGTCGCCCCTGAGAGCCAAATTCCGGGCACTTGCCAAGCGAAACGGGTATCCGGAAAAGCTTGCTGAAGCAATGGTTACAGCATCAATTGTTGTATACAAAATCGTATACAAAATCGAAAAAGACGGCAAAGCCGTTTATATTGATTCGCAGGAATATGACGACTTGACTGATGCTGAAAAACAAAGCATTGCTTCAAAAGTAACGGTTATTAAGGAAGGCGAGCTTCTGACAATGGAAAATGAAGAAGCGGTTGAGCTCGGCTTCTCTGAAATGACGGTTTCAACCATCGACGAACTGCTGAAAGCAAAGGGCTTTACTGATTACAGAATTATCAGAATAGAAGAAACATGGTCTGAAGCTTTGGTAAGATTTATTGGAAAGATTACACCCATTTTGATGATGATAGGCCTTGCTGCACTGTATATTGAAATGAAAGCTCCGGGGTTTGGCGTGCCGGGAATCGTTGGCATATCATGCCTTGCACTTGTATTTTTAAACCAGTATTTAGTGGGTCTTGCAGGACATACAGAGTTTCTGATTATTATGGCAGGTGTCATTCTTATGGGAATTGAAATGTTTGTGCTGCCGGGTTTCGGTATTGCGGGTTATGCAGGACTCGGATGTATGGTTGCGGGTATGGTTCTGGCGCTCCAGGATTTTGTGATACCAGACCCTTCCTTTCCATGGCAGCAGGCGCTTCTTGTTGACAATATTATAATGGTGCTAGGTTCCTTCTTATGCTCATTTTTCATGGCTCTCTTTATTTTGAAATATATAATGCCAAAGGTATCTGCTTTTACAAAAGAAGGGCCTTATCTCACCACTACTTTGAAAGATTCTCATGCGGATTCGAGGCAGGTCGCCCGCGTAAAAACCGGTGATACGGGTATTGCACAGACACCGCTCAGGCCATCGGGCAGGGTTAAAATTGATGGTGAACTTATTGATGTCATTACGCAGAATGAATTTCTGGAAAAAGGGTCACAGGTTATTATTTCAGAGATTAAAGGAAACCGGGTAATCGTTTCGAGGCTCAAGACGTCATGAAAAACATCATGCTGCCGGTTATTATGCAGGTTATCGGTTCTGCAGTTATTATAGCTGAAATCATTATTCCTTCAGCAGGTCTTCTCGCAATAGTTGCCATCTGTTTGTTTGGCTATTCGATATATCTTGTCTTCACAACAGTATCTGATTTTGCAGGGTTTGTATTTGTATGTGCAGATATGGTTGTGATTCCCCTATTAATCATTTATGGTATAAAGCTCATGGCAAGATCCCCTGTGACATTACGGAAAAAGCTTTTAAAGTCCGATGGCTTTACATCTCAGTCGCAAGAGCTTGAAGGATATACCGGCTTCGAGGGTGAAGCAGTGACAAATCTTCGCCCTTCAGGTACTGCAGTCATAGACGGAAAAAGACTCGATGTTATCGCCCGGGGGGAGTATATTGAGAAGGGAAGCAGGATTGTTGTTTCCGCAGTGGAAGGTAATCAGATTATCGTAAAAAAACGATAATGACATATTTCTTATTGGACAAGGAGACATATTATGGGTTTTAGCCAGATTTTTCTTATTATAATTATTATCGCACTAATTGTTCTTTTTTACTTTGTCGGTTCCGCCATATCATTATGGGTTCAGGCACTTGTTTCCGGTGCAAGTGTAGGACTCATTAACATTGTATTTATGCGATTCAGAAAGATACCACCAAAACTGATTGTAAATTCAAAAATAATGGGAGTAAAGGCAGGCATCGATATTTCAACAAACGATCTTGAATCTCATTATCTTGCGGGCGGTGATGTCCTGAGACTTGTTCAGGCGCTTATCGCAGCCGATAAGGCCAATATCGACCTTGGGTTTAAGCGGGGTGCTGCGATTGACCTTGCCGGAAGGAATGTTCTTGAGGCTGTACAAATGAGCGTTAACCCAAAGGTGATAGAAACACCCCTGGTTGCTGCAATGGCGAAAGACGGTATCCAGCTGAAAGCACTTTCGAGGGTCACGGTTCGGGCGAATCTAGACAGGCTGGTCGGTGGCGCAGGAGAAGAGACGATTCTTGCAAGGGTAGGGGAAGGAATCGTTACGACCATCGGCTCTGCTGAAAGTCATAAGGATGTACTTGAAAATCCCGATGCAATTTCAAAGCGTGTTCTTGAAAAAGGCCTCGATGCCGGAACCGCATACGAAATACTCTCAATTGATATTGCAGACGTGGATGTAGGGAAAAATATAGGCGCTGAGTTGGAGACGGATAGAGCCGAGGCAGACAAGAAGATAGCGCAGGCAAAAGCTGAGGAACGTAGAGCCATGGCCATCGCGGCTGAACAGGAAATGAAGGCAAGGGTTCAGGAGATGAGAGCCAAGGTTGTTGAAGCAGAAGCGCAGATACCGATTGCAATGGCCGATGCTTTCCGAAAAGGGAACCTGGGTATCATGGATTATTATAAAATGAAGAATATCATGGCGGACACACAGATGAGGGACAAAATCGGTTCAGATCCTTCGGACAAGAAAACCGATGAATCAGAATAATGATGGTGAAATGATATGGACATAGATACCCTAATCTTCATTTTAGTTTTTTTGGCTGTTGTAATATTAAACATAAAGAAAATTTTTACTGAAAGTAAAAACAAGGGGAAGGCTGAAAAAGCTGAAAAAACAGACTTGCTGCAAAAATTGATCGGCAAGATTGTATCCCGAATTCAGGAAGAGATTACCCCTGACGCAAGGGAGTCTGCTTCAAGAGGACCTGATTCAAGGGTGTCTGCTTTAAGACGGTCAGGGCTGGACAGGATTTCAGGCTGGGATGCAATCATTGATAAAGAGCGTCCGATTAGGCCTTATGAAGATCAAGATCAAAATGAGGAAGACTATATTCCGCTTGAATTGGATGAGCCTGAAATTGAAGTTTCAGAAGAGCCAGAGCCAGAAGAAGACCCTGCACTCAAAGAGAAAATTGAGACTGTTGAGAAGGTTCGGTCGCCTCAAACAGAAGAAATTCTTGAACCAATGACATCTACTTATACAGTAAATGAACTTCGGAAAGCGATTGTGTGGTCCGAGATCATTGCGCCGCCTATTGGATTAAGGGTGGATTAAGGGTGGATTAAGGGCGGATTAAGGAAAGAATAGATTACAGGGTTTCAAGAAAGTTAATATCTTTTGTTTGTGTATTCTTGGTACCGATTGTCAGAATTTCTATTTTGTTATCTTTTAAATTCCTGAAATAGAGTCTTCCGCCGTATGCAAAAACGATTTCAAAGACGGTTTCATTGCTTTTATAAAGGCTGACTTTTCGTTTTACATGAACGCGGGCCGGGTCCCTGTCCATTTGATGGATTATTTCTTCCGCCTTTATTTTTATATCATCGATAAGGTTGATGAAGCCGTCCACTGCCTTATTGTTCATTGATAAGTTTTTATAAAGTGCCTTAAATCGCTTGGTCACATTCCCGTAAGCCGCTGATTTTTTGCCACTTTTCAGTTTTTCTTTTTCGTATCGCCCGGTAACTTCTTTTATTGCTTCATTTTCATTTTGAAGCTCTTCCCTGAGATCTATGTTTTGTTGCATTTTTTCTTCAAGAAGAATCATTTCATTTATCATCTCATCTTCATTTTTCACTGTTTTTAGTTTGTACTCTTCAAGGTTTTGTTTGATTTTTTGGATATCTGAAGCAAGGCCGGTCTTTTCCTGATTAAGTGTTTTCAATCTGTCTACATGCTTTCCTCCCAGGCGCCGCAGGCGTTCAATTTCAATTTTTCTTTCTATCTCTTCTATTTCCGCTTTTCTTGAACCGGCAATATAGAAACGCAAAAAAATAAGTGACGCCAAAAGCGCATAAACAATGAATATGGAAATCACAAGGATTGAACTTCTTTCAAGGAGGATGTCGACACTGATGGACAACCCTTCATTCATGAGCCGGTAGTTTTCAGTAGCAATCTGTTTTTTTGAAGGAGGATTGAGCATATCGGCATCGGATTCGAAAGACGCTGGGTATAAAATGATATTCTGTCTTGTTGTCACCATGACATCGACCTTGGTGCCAAGAGACATTAGAATTCTTTTACGGAGATAATTGTCGATATTGTTGTTGATGGCATCTCTGAGGCGGATACTGCCGTCAAAAAGAGGACGCGTGTCACCGGTGTATATACCTTCTATTTCTTCAGTATATTTATTTTCAATATACTTCTCCAGAGTCTGGACTGTGATGAGATGCATCACCGGCATTAAAATAATGCAGACTAATAATATTTTAATAGGGAAATATTTCATTTTTAATATATATGTTAAGTCCGATTCAACTCTAATAGAACTTTTTTTGCTTCATCAGCTTTAAAAAAATTGCTGTCAATGCTCAGTGCTTTTTTTAGTTTTTCCTTTGCAGGTTTTTTGTCTCCTTTTTTAAAGTAAGCCATGCCGAGATGGTAATTTGCAGTAACATTATCCGGTATTTTATCTGCGGAAAATTCAAGCTCTCTTATAGCATCATCGTAAAGGCCCATTTTGTAATAAACCCATCCAACAGTGTCGCGAATGAAGGGGTCATCCTTTTTTTCCGATTTGGCTTTCAACGCAAAATGAAGGGCTTCATCAAAATTGCCGGTGTTTTCAGCCAGTAAGTATGCCAGGTTGTTTGACGCCTGTGAAAAATTCGGATTAATAGAGAGCACTTCTCTATAATGTTTTTCAGAAAGCTTATAGTCCTTTTTCATGTTGTACAGGATGCCAAGAAGCATATGCGGGCCGGTCTGCTTTGGATTTTTATCCAGGAGAAGTTGGTACTGCATGATGGCTTTATCAAGATCTTTGTCCGCAAGATAAAGCCGGGCAAGGGCATAGTATGGTTTAAGAAAATCAGGGTATATGCTCATTGCTTTTTCAAATGCTTTTTTCGCCATATCTTTATTGCTGCGGGCAATATAAAGGCCACCTTTAATATTATAGATATTGGCAAGAAGTTCAGGCTCATCTCTCAGCTTTTCGATCTGTCTGTCACATTTTTCAAGCGCTGTATCATATTCATTTCTTGCAACATGGAGGAGAATAATATTTCCAAAAACATTTATAAGCCTGGGATTTTTTGCCAGGATTTCTTCAAACCCTGCAATCGTAAGATCTAATTTTTTCTTCAGTTTGTTGAGATGTCCAACCCTTAAGTGACCCGCAGGATTTTTTGATGCAAGTTCGGACAGGGAATCAAAAGAATCGATACTTTTTTGTTCTGATTTCTGTGTCAGGCTGGTGTTTCCGAGTATAAGTTCAACTTTAAGGTTTTTATGTAAGAGGTTTAAAATATTACGATTAAGCTGCTGAGCTTTTTCTATTTGCCCCTGTTTAAGAAAAATATCCGCAAGCAATAGTTTCGCACTGATATTGTTCGGCTGGATTCCAATCGCCTTGGAGATGAATGTTTTCGCGTTTTCAAGTTCACCTTTTCCAAGGTGTGACAGCCCTTTTAAATAGTAAAGGACGTCAGAAGTCGGGTTTTCCTTAACAAGCTGGTCAATAAGAGAGATGGCTTTGTCAAAGTTTTTTCTGACAACAAGGATTTTGGCTTTTAACATGCGTGTCGGGAGATAGTTCGGTCTTTTATCCAGGATTGCAGCGATTTGGCCTTCAGCGTCTTCCAACTGGTTGTTTTTGAGATAGAATTCAGCAAGGGTATTAAGCACCCGTATATTCCACGGCTGCATGGCGGCGGCTTTTTTATACATTGACAATGCTTCAGCTCTGTTATCGGTTGAATCGTAGAATTCTGCAGCAACCAGATATGCCTTAATGCTGTTTTCATTTACTTTTATTGCTTTTAAAAAAGCCTCTTCGGCCTTTTTGTTATTTTTCCGTGAAAGAAGGAATTCACCCAGAACTATGTAAAGATCGGGGTTGTCCGGATTTGCATTGATTGCCTGAAGAATTTCAGATTCTGCATTCTTAAAGTCTTTTTTGAGATTATAAAAATTAAAAAGCGTTAAATGCGGTGTGACGGCTTTGGGATCAATTTGAACGGCTTTTTTCAAGCATTTTTCCGCCTCTTCAAGATTGCCCATAACCGCATGGACCTGCGAAAGCTCAAGGCATGCTTTTGCACTGTTAGGTCTGATTAGAAGTATCTTGCTGTAAATTTCTTCTGCTTGTTTAAACTGTTTGTCGCGTATAAAGATTTCAGCCAGGAAAAAGAGGGCATCAGTGTTCTCAGGTTCTTTTTTCAGTACTTTTTCGACCTTGTTTTCGGCCTGATCCAGGCTATTCTCAAGCATATTAAAACTTGCCAGCTTAAGAAGCGCTTTTGTGTTGCCCGGCTCTATTTTGAGTATTGCTGAATATGAATCAAAAGCTTTTTTTGTGTTGCCGAGTTTCAGATATGTTTCAGCGAGACCCAGCCATGCTGCTGTTGTTTTGGCATCAATGTCAAGGGCACTTTTGTATTCTTTTTCAGCTTGCCGGTATTTTCCCTGAAAGAAGGAATCATTTCCCTTGTCAATGTGAGTCTCGACACTTGATTTTTCGGAAGAACAGCCATATCCGGCTACTATACATATAGCAAAAACGGTAAAAATTATTTTTACTTGTCTCATAAATTTCACTTCCATAAGGTTAACCGGTTAAAAACAGTTTCGGTTGTTATAAAACAAACAGTTGTGAGGTAATGATTGTTATATAGCAGTAAGGTTTTCTTGTTGTCAAGGAATGTACTAATTGATGGAATTACGATTTCTTTCCAAATCCTACAAGCCCAATGGACAGGCTTATACAGAATACAATTATTATTTCTTTATACGATGACAAAAGCGAATTGGAAGATGTAGTCTCGATAAAACACCCTCCGGTGGCGCCCTGTGGTTCTTCTTCCACTTCGGCTTCAAGTGGGACATCAACAGTACTAAACCCCGGACCGCCGTCATCGACAATTACGCCATTGGCTGTCAGGTCATCATCACCGCGATCACCGTCGACAAAGTGCAGGGTAATCACATTTCCAATAATTTCTGCTCCGGTTGTGCCGTCAAACAGAAATTCATACCAGTGAGGAGTTGTATTGCCCTGTGTTGGACCGTATTTATAATATGTGTCAGGTGCAGCGCCATCAGGCAGGTAAATAGTTACAGTCGTTGCTCCGCCGACTTCAACATCTTCAATGGTAAAGTTAAAAAAACCATATTCAAAGTCATAATCAGTTGGCCTGTCATCAGGTGATGGATCGCCAATCGAACCGAAACTGGTGATTTCAATGGATTCAGAGAATTCAAGAGTAATGCTTTGTTCGTTTTCAGTTGTCAGGTTTTTTACATGATCTTGTTCAATGTCAGGGATTCCGTCATTG
>CAZTYY010000036.1:0-21884 GCA_964617785.1 uncultured Desulfobacterales bacterium
GCAGCACTGAGATATTATGATGATTTTTCAAGTCAGATTGAAGAAACAGACTCTCTTTTGAAAGAACTGAAAGATGAGGATGTGGAGCATACATCAAAACTCACCAGGCTGGATGCGGCAATAGAAGAAATTAAGTTCGAAAGGGCAACAAAAAACGAAGAATTGTCATCTCAAAAATCCCGTAGATTTGAAATGCAGAGAAGTGCCGACAGAACTGAAAATGAAGTTGAGCATCTTAAAAAAAATAATGAGACATTATCTGCTGAAATTGAAGGGCTGGGATCGGCACGTTTCGATCTTGAATCAAAAAACCAGCAGATAACATCGGAAATCGACCAGTCTGAAAAAGAAATAGAATCATTTGAAAAGGATATTAAAAATTATACGGAGGTTCTTGAGAAGGAAAATCGGGCGTCAGGTGATCTCAGGGAACAGCTTAATCAGTTAAATCTGAAAATCGAAGAGGAAAAGAGCCGGCTGACAGAACTGGTAACCGAAGAAGCGCGATACAGGAACATTTATCAAAACGCATCAAATAATAAGGAAAGTCTAAAACGCAGATTAAAGCGGATTGATGAGGAAGAAGCCATTGTCGGCCAAAAGGTTAAAAACTTTGAGAACGGAAGTGTTGAAGCTGAGAAATCTTTGCAAATACTAAAAGATGAAAAGGATGCAATTGGGCAGGAGATTCAAAAAATTGAAGCCGAACTAAAAGATAAAAATGAAGCCCTCGGAAGGCAGATAAAGAATGTTCAAAGCATGGAGCTTGAAAAAAGCAAGATAAAATCCCGGCATGCGACTCTCGTGAAGATGGATGAAAATTATGAATGGTACCGGGATGGTGTAAAAGCCGTCATGAAAAGAGGCGCTGAAAAAACTGTAAGCGATTCAAGTCAGCCGGGCAATGAAATGAACGGTATTGTCGGTATGCTGGCAGATGTCATAGAACCCGGGCAGGGGTTTGAAACTGCTGTGGAGGCGGTCCTGGGTGAATCAATGCAGTATATTATTGTAGACAATCAAAATACGGGAATAGATGCCATTGAGTACCTTCAGACCACTGGTGCCGGCCGAAGCGGTTTCATTCCGATTTCAGCTATAAAGTTGCCTGCAGATAAAGGCGAAAATAACATCCCGTTTGCCGACCAGTTACTTGATCATGTGACGTTAAAACCAGGGTATGAAGAAATTGGTCGGGCACTTCTGGGCCAGGTCTCGGTTGTCGAAAATCTTAGCAAGGCCATCAGTTTATGGGCGAAGAGCAATGGTTCCGGACCCCGTGCCATCGTTACCAAAAATGGCGATATGATTTCTTACAGCGGAATGTTGATCGGAGGAAGCCGGGACAAGCTGTCGGGAATTCTTTCAAAAAAACAGGAAATAAAGGACCTGAAAAAGAAGATAATTGAACTCGAGCATAAACTGGATCAGTCCCATAAAGAACAAAAAGAACTGGAATCGGCAGTTCGACACTGCGATATCTGTCTGCAGAAACAGATTGAACAAAAAAATATTACTGCTGAAAAAGAGACTGATGCGGAAAAATACTTTTATAAAATATCCGAAGAACTGAAACATGCAAAACGGCATTTTGAAATCGTATCTCTTGAGCAGGAACAGCTTATAGGCGAAAAGATCGATGTTGACGATGAAATTTCACGCTACAGTGATGCGCTTGCTGAAAATGAACTGAGAGTTAAAGCAGCCCAGAATATAATTACCGAAATGTCTCGGGAAATCAGCCTGAAAATCGATGAGCTTGAAGATTTCAATCAAAAAGTAGTCGATATCAAATTGAAATTCACTTCTCTGCAGGCAAATCTCGAAAGTAGCACCAATACATTAAGGCGGTTGATCGAATTCAGGGATGACGGTATGAAGCGTTTCGAGCAGCTGGTTCAGGAGATTGAACAGAAAAACAGAAAGCGGAAAGATGCCGAGGCAAGGCTGTCAGAGTACAATTGCCGGCTGCCGGAAATTTACGAAAAACTTAAGCTTCTTGAACATTCTCTTGAAAGTAACGAAGAAGCGTTTCAATCGCTTGAAAAAAAGTTGCATGAAAGTGACAACTCGATTTCAGAAATACAGAGTAAACGTGAAAAGGCACTTGAAAAGCTTCGATACGTAGAGCTTGAACAGTCCCAGAGGCGCATGAAGCAAGAAAATATTACAAACCGCCTGAAAGAGCGTTATCATCGAAGTGTTGAAGAGTTAAGAACTGAAATGGAAGAAAAGCCTGACAGCACACAAACCGCTATAGAAGAGATAGAGGCGAACCTTGAACTATTAAGGGAAAAAATTGCCAGAATCGGAGATGTTAACCTTGGGGCTATTGATGAATACAAAGAACTGAAAAAACGATTTGAATTTCTCAACGAACAGCAGGATGATCTTGAAAAAGCCCTTGACGATCTTCAGAAAGTGATCATGAAGATCAACAAGATTACACAGGAAAAATTTGTGAAGACCTTTAATGCCATAAACGAAAAACTTTCGGAAGTGTTTCCCCGTCTTTTTGAAGGCGGTACAGCAAGGCTTGAAATGACAGATTCCGGCAACCCGCTTGAAACAGGCGTTGAAATGATGATTCAACCACCGGGAAAAAAGCTGACACGCCTATCTCTTTTATCGGGAGGTGAAAAAGCTTTATCAGCCATTGCCTTCATTTTTTCCATCTTCCTTCTCAAACCTGCATCATTCTGTCTTATGGATGAGATTGACGCCCCTCTTGACGACGCTAACGTTTTGAGGTTCAATGAACTCTTAAAACTTATAGGGGAGCACTCTCAGGTTGTCCTGGTCACTCATAATAAACGGAGTATGGAATTTGCCGATACTCTGTTTGGTGTAACCATGGAAAATAAAGGCATCTCCAAAATAGTTTCGGTGAATTTTGAGCAGCAGTCAAACGCTGCATGAAAAACTAAACACTTTATTCCTCACATTTGCTTGAATTAATAAGGAGTATAATGAACGACATTATTAACCAGGTTATTAATCAGGTGATCGATATATTGAAGCCGCTGAACAGAATGCAGGACGAATTACTGTGGGCGGCTTCGGGATTACTTGTCATTCTGTTGTTGCTGCTTTTTATAAGACACATGAAGCGTCGCAAAAATGAGTACGTGGAAACAGTGGCAGCGCCGTCTATGGAAATTACCGGGGAAGTTACCGGGGAAGTCACTGAGGATGCGTTTGAAGAAAAAAGTGTTAAGCCTGCTGAAGCACTTCATGAAAAACCAGAAGAAAAAACCGAAGTTCCTCCTTTGGCCCAAAAAAGGGGCATTGATGAGGAAATCATCGGACCCGAAGGGTTGGTGGGAAGACTGAGAAGCGGTTTGTCAAAAACAAGAAATTCGATTTCCGGGGGTCTTGAAAGAATTTTTGCAGGAACCAGCAAGCTGGATGAGGATGTTCTTGAAGAGATTGAGGAGCTTTTGATTACATCTGATATCGGCGTAAAAACGACAATGTCGATTGTGCAGAATGTTGAGAAAAAAGCATCTGACATCAAAGACCCGGACGAACTCAAAAAAATTGTCAAAGCCGAACTTCTCTCCGTGATTATTGACAGACAGCCGGAATCTGAAAAAAAGTTTTCCGGCCCGCCGCATGTTATTATGGTTGTCGGCGTGAACGGAGTCGGGAAAACAACCACCATTGGAAAAATAGCGGCACGGCTGTCGGCTGAAGGAAAAAAAGTACTGATAGCTGCAGCCGATACATTCAGGGCTGCAGCCGTTGAGCAGTTGTCTATATGGGCCCAAAGAGCTGGTGCTGATATCGTAAAACATGGTGACAACGCCGATCCTTCTGCAGTCGCATACGATGGTGTTGAAGCGGCGATTGCAAGAAATGCAGACGTGCTTCTGGTGGATACTGCCGGCAGGCTTCATACAAGAGTGAACCTTATGGAAGAATTGAAAAAGATAAAACGAACCATTGCCAAAAAGCTCCCGGATGCGCCGCATGAGATTCTTATGGTGCTTGATGCGACAACCGGTCAAAATGCCTTGACACAGGCAGAACAATTTAATGAAGCGTTAGGCATAACCAACCTTGCCCTTACAAAACTTGACGGCACGGCAAAGGGCGGTATCGTAATCGGAATTTGCGGATCACTCAATATTCCGCTCGATTATATAGGCGTGGGCGAAGGAGTGTCAGACCTGCAGTCTTTTGATCCTGCCAAGTTTATTGACGCGCTTTTTTTATAAAATCCACAATCGCCAACAGCCCCTGCTATATACTGTCAATAATGAATTTTAAGAGATTTGCTTCCACAAAAAGCATGTATCAAGGCGGTCAGGGTTATTTTTTTAAAAAAAAATCGCATAAAACACTGTAAATCCTATTGACATCGAATATATCTTCCTGTAGAGACTTTAAAATAAAGCATCGGTTAGTATTAATCTTATTAAAAGGGGGGTAAATGCTATGACAAAGGCAGATCTAGTGGAAAAGATGGCAACTGACGCCGGTATTTCCAAAGTTGCAGCAGCAGCAGCACTCAATTCCTTTATTGACGGAGTAACAAAGGCTCTTAAGAAAAAAGAAGGAAAAGTAACTCTGGTAGGGTTTGGCACTTTTTCAAAAGTCCGTCGTAAAGCCCGCAAGGGACGTAATCCCCAGACTGGCGAAACGATCAAAATCAAGGCAACAAATGTTGTAAAGTTCAAGCCAGGAAAAGCTCTGAAAGAGGCAATCTAAATAATAGTATTCAAGCGGAGCGGTTTTTTCGGTCGTCTTACATCCGAAAACAACCGCTCTGCTGTTTTATTAGTAAACTATTTTAAATCCGTTAAATTTTCCGGAATAGTCTTCCCAACTAAGTGTCACTTTTTTTACATCTGATAAAGGAGGACCTTTTTCCTCACACCAGCGAAGAACAGATTCGACTTTTCTTTTCTCACCTTCGAACATGGCTTCAACAGTGCCGTCTGTCCTGTTTTTAACCCAGCCGTTGACTTGCATCTGTTCAGCAGCGCGCTTGGTTTCCATTCTAAAACACACACCCTGGACCCTGCCGGTGATTATGGCATGAGCACAGACTTTAGTTTCCATACCCTTGTCCCTTGAGTTGTTATTCCTTTTTTATTTTCCGCAAAAGAATACCGATTTTATCCTTGATGCGGTCTATTTTAGAAGGCGCTTCTGCAATCAGAAGACATTCTGCTTTTCTTCCTGATTCAACGGTTTCAGCTTTAATAATATATACACCTTTAGGCATCGGGTCCTTGACGATAATCGGTTTATTAGTTTCAGGGTCAAGATTAACCCTTAAAAATTCAAGCGCCTTGATTTCTCTTTTGACCTTAATTTTGAATTGGCCGTCTATGCCTGCGTCAGCCACATCAATGGGCACTTTGATATCACTGTTTTCTCCGGTCCCAACCAGATTGAGGAATACGGAATCTCCCGGCACAAACCCATGGCCGCCTATCACAATTTCCGTTTTCAACAGTGTTGATATACCAAGACGTATGGTTCTAGGTTCCACCGCGATCTGTGGGCCGGGATATGCAGGATATAGTCCAGCCGGCTTTTTGAGTGGCGGTGCACAACCCGTAAAGCAGATCATTAAAAAGATCGCAGAAATGCTGACAAGCAGGACATGGCTGACAATTAACTTGTGTTTATTCATATCACACCCCTTTTATTGAGCTGGAATTTCATTATATAATAAATAATATTATTCTAAAGCATATGAAAAATATTTCAAAGCTTTTTTTTGTTTACTGTTTAATGTAATTTTAAATATAACAATTGCAGGGGAATTAAAATTGGATATAACAGAAAAACTTCTTATACTGGATAATATTTACAAGATATATGGCGATTTTATGTCAGGACAGCATTTTGCGTGTAAAAAATACTGCACGGCCTGCTGCACACGAAATGTAACCTTGACCACACTTGAGGGAGCAATGCTTGTTGAGTATATGGAAATGAGCGGACAGACAAGCCTGTTCGGTTTTGTGAAAAGCAGCGTATCAAGAAAACGATTTTGTCCCGAGATCACAACAAACCAAATTGCCCAATTTTGCATCCAAGGAGAAGAGATTTCTGATGAAGAAATTGATCCGGCCTGGGGCAAGTGCCCGCTGCTGGAAAAGGATGCGTGCCCTGTATATGACGCAAGGCCGTTTGGCTGCCGCTGCCTTGTTTCTAAGACCGATTGCAGAAAAACAGGATATGCGGAAATCGACCCGGTTGTTCTGACTATAAACGATATCTTTCTTCAGCACATCGAACATCTTGATCATCAGGGTCTGACCGGAAATTTAAGTGATATAATGCTTTTTCTGGAACCGGGAAAAAAACGGAACCACTATGCACATAGAGATACTGCAGCAGACAGGCTGATTCAAAACCACCCGCTCAGAGTGCTTATGATACCCCCTGAATACCGAAATAGAATTAAACCGATTCTTGAATCCTTGAAAAATATATTGCCCTGAGCAGGCGAAATTATTCGGGCACTATATAAAAAACAGGGAAACCGTTTTGTTGACAAAGGTAAAATAGAGGTTATGTTTTGTCTTAAATTAACCATTTGTTGGAGATGTGAAATAAAATGACTTTTGAGACAAAAGAACAGGTTTTGGAAAAAATTCTTTCCCAGGACAAGCCGGAATGCCCCCATTGCAACACTGAAATGACATTATGGGAGGTTCCGTCCATGGCATTCGGTGACGGTCTGGGATGGGGCACCCCGTATCTGTATATATGTTTTAATGATGATTGTTCCTTGTATAAAAGCGGATGGGAAAGTATCAAAGAACAGTTTGCACATAATGCATCGCACAGATGTCTGTGTTATCCGGGAACCGAAACATTTGAATGTATCCCCGTATTCAGTCCTGAAGGTGGAAAAGGTCAGATTATTGATGACCAGGTGCTTGTAGCTCAGGAGGCCCTAAAGGAAGCTATAAAAAGAGGATTTTCAATTCTTGCCGACTGCTACACATCCAAGAACTGGGTTGAAGCGGTAAGATTACTTATAAATCCCTCGGAACCGGCAAGGGTCAGGGCAAAAGCAGCTGAAATGATAGGTGACATTGGAGATCTGGACGCCATAGAACCTTTAAGGAACACTAAATTCGGCAACGATATTATTATTAAGAATGTTGAAGGCGCCATAAAAAAAATACATGAACGCTACTATACCCGGGAATGCCCTTTCTGTGCTGAAATAATTAAAAAAAGAGCTAAGGTCTGCAAGCACTGCAATAAGGATATTTCAGATCATTAGCCGGACGGTACTGTTACAAGTTCATAATTTCTGGTTCCAAGCCCGATTTTTTCCGCATAATCAAGCTGAATCGGCCAATCTACGTATGGATAAATGCCTTTGAATTTATCCTCGCCAGGTCCTTTGTTCTCTTTCAAGCATGAACCCGGTAGGGCATGTTCATTGTTCACAAGATCGACGGACGCCTGATCAATGGCAACCGGATCCTTGGATGCAACTATGCCGATGTCCCTAACAATAGGGGCGTCATTATTGGGCATACAATCACATGCCGGAGAGATATCCGTAATAAAGTTAATAAAAAGCGAGTGATCTTTCTTTCCTTTAAGCACGCCCATGGTGTATTCAACTATGCTTTCAAGAAAAACCGGTATAGTCTGGTTCCATCTGATTTGGATAGCACTGTTTGGGCATATAATGATACATTCGCCGCAGCCAATGCATTTTTCATCATCTATTACAGCTTTTTCTTCTTTTAGAGAAATCGCCTCGCCCGGGCAACGCTTCATACAATCTCCGCAACCGATACATTTTTTCCTGGTGACCTTGGGGCTCACTGTTGAATGCTGGGCCAGTTTTCCTTTTCTGGAAGCACAACCCATGCCCAGGTTTTTAATGGTGCCGCCAAAGCCGGAAAGTTCGTGCCCCTTAAAGTGAGCAACTGAAACGATGGAATCAGCCTCCACAATTTCGGATCCAATGTAGACCTCCTTGAAATTTTTTTGATTTATCAGAACAGGAATTTCGCTTTTCCCTCTGGCGCCGTCCGCAATGATTATGGGCGCTTCCACTACTGAATAGGCAAATCCGTTCTGTATGGCGGTATTGATATGTTGAGGCGCATCACTGCGTGACCCGGCATAAAGCGTGTTGGCATCTGTCAGAAAAGGTTTGCCGCCGATTTTTTTAATTTCTGAAACAATTTTCCTGATAAACACCGGCCGGATAAAAGCAGTATTCCCGAGCTCTCCAAAATGCATTTTTACCGCAACCAGGTCTTTTTTTCCCACTGCCGCCTCGATACCGGCAGCAGATATCAACTTTTCTATTTTTGCGAAAAGGTTTTCTTTTGGAGTAGTTCGAAGATTAGTAAAATAGACTTTGCTTTTCATAATATCCCCTAAAAATCCGATTGTTGTGATCAATGCAGGTTTAACAACTTGATTTTTCTATTATAAAGATATTGATTCCAGTAGTCAAGGGTGTTATTAAAGAGTGTTATTGAAGAGCAGATTTTAACAGCTTTTTTTATTCACTATTTTTATTACCAATAAAAAAATGAACAAAAACAAACTAAAACATCTGTTTCTACTCATTTCATCAAGTCTGATCATTTTAGGATTTATTGTTTTCCGGTTTGCCGGTTGTGAAAATGACCCTGTTGGCATACATTTGACATCAATAGAGGTAAAGCCTTGCAACTCTTCAGCCCCCATTGGCCGAAAAGTCAAATTCGAAGCCATCGGCCACTATTCAGATAAACATATTGAATTTATCTCTGAAGCAGTTATGTGGAGCTCTTCAGATAGCAGTAAGGCAAAAATAAGCAATACAGTCGGTGTTAAAGGCAATGCTGTTCTGTCAGCAGAAGGAAAAGTATTTATTGTAGCAACCGATTTTATCCAAGGTGTAAGCGGCACGGCGGTATTAACAGTAAGGCCGTCCGAATTGATTTCAATCAAAGTTAATCCGCCCAGGCATTCAATTCATCTCGGCAGTTTTTGCAAGTTTACTGCAATAGGTACCTATTTGGACGGATCAACAAGGGATCTTACATCAACTCTTAACTGGTCATCGAAAAATACATCTGCGCAGGTTGTCAGTAATTCTCATGGCAGCAAGGGAATGTGTATCAGCCCGCCTTCCGGTTCCGTTAAAATTATCGCCGCTGATCCCGAATCAGGCAAAAGCGGAGAAGCTACGCTTTCTGTTAAAAATATAAAACTTAGTTCAATATCTATTGTTCCGGCTGATTCGTCTGTTCCCATCGGGGGGAGTCGGCAATTTGTTGCAACAGGCACATATAAAGATGAAACAACAAACGATGTTACAATGTCAGTTGTCTGGACTTCTTTAGATCCGTCAATTGCCACTGTGAGCAATGCAAATAGCACAATAGGACTTGTAAAAGGTGTTTCTGTCGGAGTTAACGTCATCAAAGCAACAGAATTGAATTTCAATGTCAGTGGTTCGACAACTCTTAAAATAACGCCGCCCGTGCTTTTATCTCTTGTGATCACCCCTTTGAACCCATCTGTTTTTGTTAAAGACAAAAAGTCTTTTACTGCAACCGGTATTTATTCAGATGGCAGAAAAGTGAACATGACATCAACCGTTGTATGGGAATCTTCTGATGCCAATATTGTTTTTATGGGAATCGACGGAAGGGCTGAAACAAGACATCCAGGTACCGTGAAAATCAAGGTCTTTGATCCCTTGAGTAATATAACCGGGGATACAGTCCTGACGGTGATCATACCAGTGCTTAAAAAGATTAAAATTCTTCCAATAGACGCGTCTGCTTTTCTTGGGAAAACCCAACAATTTAAAGTAATTGGAATTTTTTCCGATAAAAAAACAAAAAATATGACGCAATCTGTAAGATGGTCGTCTTCGAAAAAAAATATAGCGGAAATAGATAGCAATGGTAGGGCGACAGCTATTCTTGACGGTTTAACCGATATTATAGCGGTTGATACAGACAGCAGTATCGTCGGAAAAACAGTTTTCAGGTCAGAAGCACCGTAACTTCGGCACAGCTACTATCCATCAAGATCGATCCGCCGGAAGCTGTTTTTTAACTCGGAAGTAGTCAGCAGTTGACAGCCAGCGGGGTATTTACAGACGGGAAAACAAGGGATGTTTCCGGATCGGTATCATGGTCATCTTCAGACAGCACTGTCGTCACAGTCGGTAATGATGGCATTGCCACCGCCTTATCCATAGGCACTGCTGAAATTATCGCGAAAGATCTGCATTCCGGCATCAGCAGTAAAACGACCGTCGCAGGCAGGACATTGTGGTAGTTCAGGTATTCGTAGTATTTATCTGCGGCCGCTTTTTTGTTACAAAAGGTTCCATGCAGCCGTCTATGCTTTGGCTTAACTGTGGATCTCTTCTTTTAACAGACAGCAGGCGATTTTATATTCAGGCATTCCATTGTCATCATAAATTAGATTGCCAGGCTGAATCAATTTGTTCATTATACATCCTTCAGGTATGTCAAGACAAAACAGATCGTTTTCATTGATACGCGCTGTAGGGGTAAGCCGGTTTTCTTCAAATTGCAAACCGTGTATCGGATAATCTTCACAAAGCGGACATCGGTAAACCCGTCCGTTGGGAAATATAAAGTAGTTTTCAGATACGCGGGCAGCACATTCAAACTTTTCTTCGAGGCTGAGAAATACCTTCGGATATGTTACGGTAATACCAAGATTCGCAATATCTGTTGCTGCCGCGGGGACCACATCAAGCCATTCTTTTCTTGAAAGCTGCAGCCTCACTTCTGTATCAGCCGATTTTCCTCTTATTCCGATGACTTGGATAAATAATCTTTCGATTCCAAGATCAGAAACTAGAGGTCCCATTTCCGGGAATTCATGAATATTTTCCATGCTGACTGTAAATATAAGGCTTGTATTGAATTTTCTTTTTACAGCCTCCCGGATTCCTGCAATGCATCTGTCATATGACCCGTTTCCGCGGATTGCATCGTTTGTTTGCTTTGTTTTTCCATCCAGGCTGAAGCTTAAATAATCGACATCATCCGGATTCAGTTTCACAAGAATGTTATTAAACAGATAACCGTTCGTATCGATTGTAATGGATTTATAGCCTAGGTGTCTCGCTTTCTTAACCGCCTGTGAAAGCTCCGGGTGCATGGTCGGCTCACCACCGAGGAATACCACGTTTGCTGTGCTGCTCTTTTCGGCAAATGCCTCAAGCCATGATTCAATAACAGGCAGGGAAAGGATTTCCTTTCCGTGTTGTTTTGGATTTATATAGCAATGCTGGCATTTTAAATTGCACGCTGTTAGAATGTGGAAAAAAACATTTGTGGAATTTTTTGAAAAGGAGACCGTCTTTTTCAATTTCAGAGTAACAATTATTTAATTATTGTTCTTGTAATAACCTTTGTCTTTCCATTAGACCCCGGTTGCTTTTTTTTAAGCTGTTCCAATTCTATTTTGTAATTGATCGAATCGGTTTTGGCTTTGACAAGCTCATCGTTTGTCAAACGCAGTCTTATTGACATGTATTCTGCAAAAATCCTGTAGAGAAGCAGTAAAAAATCGAGTTTGTTTTCATCAGTTGAAAGTTTATCATGGGCTGAAGTGTTTACGCCAAGGCAAACGGTTTTGCCATCCGCATATACTGAGGCCGACCTGCTGAGACTATCAATGACTCGCATTTCACCGAATATTTCCCCCTTCTTATCAATTCTGACAATCTCTATGCCTTCTTTTTGTATAACAACGCCGCCTTTAAGCAGGAAATAGAGCCAGGGATCCATGTCCCCCTCTTTTATGATAAGCTCACCATCCGCATATTCTTTTATTTTGCTGAGCCTTAAAAGCTTGGCAAGATTTTTTATCTCAAAATGTTTTAATGCCGGAATATCCAGAAGCCTCTGAATGTTCTGCATGTTATCTTTAAGATATTTTGATTCTATCATAAAACCCTCCAACTAATCACAAATAGACATATATTTTCTTTATATTGAGGGTTGCAAAAAAAGTCAATTGCCAAAATAGACAGTCTCGTAAAAAATATAAATATCATGAATGCATGTTGATCCATTCTATTTTAGTTATTAATACTCCGGCACAAAACAGAATCAGCAAGGCTTTTCAAGACAATCCTTTGTCAGGTACTCGTCAAAGCTGACAGGATATTTGCCGTCAAAACAGGCTTTGCAAAACATATTTTCTGGCTGTTCAACTCTAGTAGCCTCCAAAAGTCCCTCTATTGACAGGTATTGCAGAGAATCGAGACCAAGAAAATTCTGCAGTTCACTGATTGTTTTCTTTGCGGCGATCAGTTCGCCTTTTGTGGAAAAATCAATTCCATAGTGGCATGGATATCGATGAGGCGGGCAACTGATACGCATGTGGACATGCTTTACGCCAAGTTCACGAAGCGCTTTTACACGTGTTTTTGCCGTAGTACCTCTGATAATGGAGTCTTCAATGATAATAATATCTTTTCCTGAAAGAAGCTGTTTTACCGGATTCAGTTTTACTCTTACGCCAAAGTCACGCATACTTTGTGTCGGCTGGATAAATGTCCTTCCTATATAATGGTTTCGAATCATTCCCATTTCAAATGGAATGCCGGATGCTTCGGAATAGCCAAGGGCTGCATAGTTACCGGAATCAGGAAACGGCATCACAAGGTCTGCGTCGACATGTGATTCCTCTGCAAGGCGTCTTCCATGATCCTTGCGGGTCAGATACACATTTTTTCCAAAGAATGTGCTGTCAGGTCTTGCAAAATAAATATATTCAAAAATACAGAAGCTCCGCTTGGTCTTTTGATGCGGGTTGAGGCTCCTGATGCCGTTTTTATTAATTATCACTATTTCTCCGGGGTCGAGTTCTCTGACAAACTTGGCCTGTAAAAGGTCAAGAGCACAGGTTTCCGATGCCAGCATATAGTGACCGTTCAGTTCGCCCAGGCATAAGGGCCTGAAACCGTTGGGGTCTTTGATTCCTATCAATTCACCCTTTCCGGTTAGGACTACAAAAGAATACGCGCCTTTAAGTTTTGATACGGCCTTAACCAGCGCCTCATCCAGACCGAATTTAAGATTTTTTATAAACAGATGGATAACTGTTTCACTGTCCATGGTGGTCTGAAAAATCGACCCCTGTTCTTCGAGTTCCCTTTTCAATTTATGGGCGTTTACCAGGTTACCGTTATGTGCCACGGCATAGGATTTTCCCATATGGTTGACAACAAACGGCTGGGCATTTGATAAAACCGAACTTCCTGTTGTTGAATACCGGACATGGCCTATGGCGCTTCCGCTCTGAAGCCGATCAAGATGGTCAATATCAAAAACATCCGGCACAAGCCCCATACCCTTGTGTGCTGTTATTTTTTTATCCCTGGCAACGGCTATGCCTGCACTTTCCTCTCCTCTATGCTGGAGAGCATATAAACCAAAATAGGTCAGTTTTGCTGCTTCAGGATGATCATATATGCCGAATACACCACATTCTTCACGGGGTCTTTTATTTTTATGCATGGTATTCCTGTATTGTTTTAAAATTTTGCTTTTTATTTATCAAAGCATCAATACCGCGGCACATGGCCACGGCTCCGGCAATAGTCGTTGTATATGGGATTGAAAACTGCAAGGCTGCCCGCCTTATCAAATAACCATCCTGCAGTGTTTCGCTGCCTGAACCGGTATTGACTATCAGTTGAATATCCTGGTTTTTAATTGCGTCTATTACGTGAGGACGACTTGTTGACACTTTATTGATCATGCTGTTATCAATGGCGTTCTCGCTGAGGTATGATGAAGTTCCCTGCGTGGCAAGAATGCTGAACCCCATGGCTTTAAACTGTTCAGCAACCAATCGTATCGCTTTTTTATCGTTATCTTTTACACTGATAAAAACAGTTCCCTTTACCGGAAGGTTCTGTCCTGCTCCGAGCTGAGCTTTAGCGAAAGCGGATCCGAAATCCGAATCAATTCCCATGACTTCTCCAGTGGACTTCATTTCCGGACCCAGAAGTGAATCGACATTTGAAAAACGGTTGAAAGGGAAAACCGCCTCTTTGACGGAAACATGATCAGGAACTATCTCTTTTGTAAACCCGAGTTCTTGAAGGGTCTTTCCAAGCATCAGCTTTGTCGCTATCTTTGCCAAAGGTACGCCCGTCGCTTTACTGACAAACGGAATTGTCCTTGATGCCCTGGGATTGACTTCGATAACATACAGCCTGTTATTTTTTACAGCATACTGTACATTCATCAGGCCCACAATGTTCAGCTCCGCCGCCATCGCCTTTGTTGCGGAAACGATCTCATCAATTATTGAGGAATCGATATTTTCGGGCGGAAGAACGCATGCTGAATCTCCGGAATGAATGCCGGCCTCTTCAATATGCTCCATGATACCGCCTATAACCGTTATGTTGCCGTCCGAAATTGCATCTACGTCCAGCTCTGTTGCATCTTCAAGAAATTTATCGATGAGGACCGGATGGCCAGGTGATGCCTGTATGGCAAGCTTTGTAAAAGTTTCAAGATCTTTCCTGTTATAAACTGTCTTCATGGCCCGTCCGCCGAGCACATATGAAGGTCGGACTATCACCGGATATCCGATTTTTTCAGCCATTGCTGCTGCTCCGGCAACATCTGTTGCAGTTCCGTTAGCGGGCTGGACAAGCCCGAGCCTGTTCAACATGGCCTGAAAAAGTTCTCTGTTTTCAGCCCTGTCAATACTTTCAGGGCTTGTTCCGATAATCGGAACACCTGCCTTGAAAAGAGGGCCCGCAAGGTTTAAAGGCGTCTGGCCCCCAAACTGAACAATCACTCCATCAGGTTTTTCCGCTTCAATAATATGCATGACGTCTTCTCTGGTCAGCGGTTCAAAATAAAGTTTGTCAGACGTATCATAATCGGTGCTAACTGTTTCCGGATTGCTGTTGACCATGATGCTCTCCACGCCTTCTTCCCTTAAAGCAAAGGCGGCATGGACACAGCAGTAGTCAAATTCGATACCCTGGCCGATCCTGTTTGGACCACCGCCAAGAATCACAACCTTCTTTTTATCTGAAAACCTGGCTTCTGTTTCAGTTTCATAGGTAGAATAATAATAAGGGGTGGCAGCCCTGAATTCGGCAGCGCAAGTGTCCACCAATTTGTATACGGGGATGATGCCGAATTCCTTTCTTTTGTTTTGAACCATGTCTTCATCAGATCCCGTGAGCCATGCCAACTGAACATCTGAAAAGCCATATGCTTTTGCCTTTCTTAATAGTTCAGGCGTTAACTCGTTAATGGAAATTTTCGCAAGACGCTGTTCAAAGTCGACGATCTGTTTAATCTGGAAAATAAACCATGGATCAATTCTTGTATGTTTATAAATCGTATCTATCGACATTTCATTCAGTAAAGCCTCTCGAAGATAAAAAAGGCGTTCAGAGTTAGGCGTTGTAAGCTTCTGTTCAATGGTCGCAATTGATAAGGGCTTTTCTTTTGCAGCCGCCACTTCCTTGCCGTCAGCACCAAGCCCATGCCTGCCGGTCTCAAGGGACCGTATCCCTTTCTGCAGGGCTTCTTTGAATGTTCTTCCTATGGCCATGGTTTCACCCACAGATTTCATGGATGTGGTCAGGCAATCTTCTGTTTCAGGAAATTTTTCAAAGGTCCAGCGTGGAATTTTTACCACACAGTAGTCGAGTGTCGGCTCAAAAGCTGCCAGGGTTTCTCCGGTAATATCATTTTTGATTTCATCGAGTGTATATCCGACAGCCAGCTTTGCCGCAATCTTTGCTATTGGAAAACCTGTTGCTTTTGAAGCTAGAGCAGAACTCCTCGACACCCTCGGGTTCATCTCCACAACCACCATCTCTCCATCTGCCGGGTTAATGGCAAACTGCACATTTGAACCGCCTGTGTCGACCCCGATCTCCCGCATTATGGCAATTGAAGCATCCCGCATTTTCTGGTATTCCACATCCGTCAGCGTCTGCGCCGGGGCCACCGTAATACTGTCTCCGGTATGAATGCCCATGGGATCCATATTTTCGATGGAGCAGATGATTACGACATTATCATTATGATCCCTCATCACTTCGAGTTCAAATTCTTTCCAGCCGAGAACCGACTGCTCGATCATCACCTGTCCGATCAGACTTGCATCAAGGCCGGCTTTTGCTATGGTTTCAAGATCCTCGGGGTTATATGCCACGCCTCCGCCCGTGCCGCCCATGGTAAAGCTAGGCCTTACAATCAGCGGAAACTCTATTTCCGCTGCAATTGACCTGACCGACTCCATATTAAAGGCAATCCCGCTTTTTGGAATGGTAAGGCCGATTTTTTCCATTGCACTTCTGAACAGCTCACGGTCTTCAGCTTTATTAATCGCTTCAATCGATGCGCCGATCATCTCCACATTAAATTTTTCCAGTACCCCTGTTTTGGCAATCTCAACAGCAGTGTTTAAACCGGTCTGTCCGCCGAGTGTCGGGAGCAGGGCATCAGGCTTCTCCTTTTCGATAATCTTTGCAAGCACGTCCGGGGTCACCGGTTCTATATAGGTGGCATCGGCCATCTCAGGATCGGTCATGATTGTTGCCGGGTTGCTGTTGACAAGGACGACTTCATAGCCCTCCTCTTTCAGAGCCTTGCATGCCTGAGTGCCTGAATAATCAAACTCGCAGGCCTGGCCGATGATAATCGGCCCGGCGCCGATAAGCAGAATTTTATGTATGTCAGAACGTTTCGGCATCTTGTCTATTTTAATCCTGGTTAATCCTGGTTAATCCTGGTGTCAACCCTGCGGTTGTTTTGCATCATTTCAGTAAAGTTATTAAAAAGGTATCTTGCATCATGTGGGCCTGGGGATGCTTCCGGATGATACTGGACAGCAAACAGGGGATGCTTTCTGTGCCTGAACCCTTCAAAGGTATTGTCATTCAGGTTGATATGGGTGATCTGTATATCACTGTCTTCCATGCTTTTTGTGTCTACCGCAAAACCGTGATTCTGTGATGTAATTTCCACGCGGCCCGTCAGTATATTCTTGACCGGCTGGTTTGCGCCCCTGTGTCCGAATTTCAGCTTAAAGGTTTTCCCGCCCAGGGCAAGCCCCAGCAGTTGATTGCCGAGACAGATTCCAAACATCGGCCGGAATCCGATGAGTTCTCTTATCGTTTCAACCGCATAGGTTACCGGCTCAGGATCACCCGGTCCGTTTGACAGAAAAATGCCATCCGGTTCCATTGCTTTAACAGTATCTGCCGATGTTGTTGCCGGTACAACAAGCACTTCACACCCGGCATTCTCAAGGCACCTTAAAATATTATATTTTATTCCAAAATCAAAGGTGACAACAGAAAATTTAATTCCCTTGTTTTGCCATATGCCCGGATTATAATCTGTCTTGTCACAGGTAATCGGTTTCCCTTTTCTCCAGAAATAGAATGACCCGGTTGTAACGGATTTTACAAGATCCCGGCCTTCCATGGAAGGAATGGCCCGGGCCTTTTTAACAAGCGACTCAGGGTCAAGATCTTCTGTGGAGATATATGCCCGCATTGCTCCGGATTTCCGGATGTGCCTTGTAAGCGCCCTTGTATCAAAATCGTGAACCCCTAAAACTCCACTTGCTTTCAAGTAATCGGCAAGGGTGGAGGTTGATCTGAAATTGCTGGGAAAATCCTGGTATTCTTTTACCAGAAAACCTGCAACCTGTATTCTGTCTGATTCGACATCCTCAGGGTTGACTCCATAGTTGCCCACAAGCGGATAGGTCATGGTCACCATCTGTCCGCGATAGGAAGGGTCTGTGAGCACTTCCTGATATCCGGTCATGGATGTGTTAAACACTACCTCACCGCTGGTTTCACCGGGACCGGTGAAACTTTTGCATTCAAATGTGCGTCCGTCTTCTAAAGCTAAAAGCGCCTTGATATCTTCCATACAGCCTATTATACCAAAAAAACAGTTTAAACCAATATCAATATGTGTGCCTTTGGCTATATTTTTATTTCCAACTTGTCAACAGGATGATTTTAGACGGTTGCAATTAAAGGTGTTATCCATTTCTCTACTTAAAATCTATTCTTGTGTTTTGAATTACTCTTATGCTAAAAATTTAGATAGTTAATTGGCTGCAGATCAAATCGCCTAAAATTTCGTTAGTCATATCTTCATGGAACAATCCGATTGCAGATTTTTTCATGCTAATTTTTGTTTTTATTGTTTCAGAGGGTGAAATAGGATATTAAAGCTATATTTGAGAAGTCTGGTTTAAAATTAAAAAATACGCTGAATGGTTTTCGCTAATTTGAAAGGGTAAAGCCAGATATAATACCGACTTGACACATGGATATTTTATGCTTATTCATTACCTTTTAAATTATGTATAAGAAAAATAATTTGATGGTTTAAGGAGTTATGAAATGAAAATAGCCTTTCCAACACAGGAAAATATCGGTATGAAGAGCACTGTATTCAGCCATTTTGGCTCAGCTAATTTTTTCATCATTGTGGACGCTAAAACCGATGAAATGGAAGCTGTCGGCAATAGTGACCTTAATCATGCGCATGACAAATGCCAACCGTTGGTCGCCCTTGGCGGTAAAATAGTTGATGCCGTTGTAGTTGGTGGCATCGGAAAAGGCGCTTTGCAAAAACTCAATAACTCAGGTATTACAACCTACCGTGCAGTGGAAGGAACGGTTTCCGAAAATCTGGATCTGATCAAATCAGGCAAACTTCCCGAGTTCAGTATGGCTCAAACCTGTTCAGGCCACCAGGGAATCGCTGGATGTATACATTAGAGAGGGAAAAATGAGCCAGGTTCAAACTTCAAATAAGACAGAAGCAAATGGCGAACGAAAAATGCTTGCCGATTCCGGGTACTCGGGAAAAGCCATTAAATATTACATGGACAAACCCCACATGGGAGATATGCCGGATGCAGACCATGTAAGCGAAATGCTTGGCACATGCGGGGATACAATGAAAATTTACCTGAAAATAGATCAGGACACTATTACTGATGTAAAGTATCAGGTACTCGGATGTCCTGGTGCAATTTCAGCTGCAATGGCTGCTGTTGATCTAACTAAGGGGAAAAGCATTGAATATGCGAAAAGTATAGATGATGGAGATGTTTTTAAGCTACTTGAAGAGATCCCTGCCAAAAAACATCATTGCATCCAGTTAGCCGTAAAAACCCTTCATAAAGCTATTGATGAATATGTAAGCGGGGAAAAAATCGCAAGCCCCACTTCACTGGATTGTAAATCTACCTGTTCAAGCCCAAATGATTGCTGTAAAAACAAAGATATAAAACAATTACACTAAATAAGGGGGCCATTAACATGCCGATATTCGAATACTTATGTCTCGGATGTGGAAAAAACAGTGAAATAATCGCCACAGATTTATCAGAAAAGCCGCAGTGTAACTCTTGTGGCAGCAGTAAACTTAAAAAGCTTCTTTCCGCTCACTCTTCAATGTCAGGCCCGGCAAAAAACAATATGCCCGGTCCAGGTGACACGTCATGCTGCGGATCTACTCCAGGCGAAGCCATTTGTGCCGGACCCGGTTCCTGTTGTGGGAAAAACAATTGAATGCTACGGGAATAAAAAAGGCGATTCAGTGATCTGATACTCAATCTCAACCGACAATTTTTGGCGTGTTGTTATTTTGTTTCCTATCTCTCAACGAAAAAAAAACCACTCTTGTGATTTCCCTGTAATTTATACTGAACGAGTAAAAATTGAATTATAATTATTTCCGAGACTAATAAGTTCATGCCTGATACAAGTGTTGATTTAATTATTTTAACACAAACAAAATGTGAACTTTTCTGGTTTTGATTTTCGTTGCTATTACCAAAAGGCCATTCTGTGATTTGCCGAACCGATACCAACAAAATTCCGAAATACGCTTAATTTGTGATCTCCCGGGAAATCTGTAGTTTTGGCCCAAAATTCTCTGTGATTTAATTTGTCGATTACAGAAAAAAACTCTTACTCCCCTGCATTCTTAAGAGAAGCTTTGATAAACTCCCTGAAAAGCGGGTGTGGATTCAATGGCCGTGACTTGAACTCCGGATGGAACTGGCACCCAAGGAACCATGGATGGTCTTTTATTTCGACTATTTCGACAAGTTCACCGTTAGGTGAGATACCGCTTAAGACAAGTCCGCTTTCTTCAAGTTTTTCTTTATATTCAATGTTGAATTCATAGCGGTGCCTGTGACGTTCTGAGATTTCTTTTGTCTTGTAGGCCTGATATGCAAATGTGTCTTTCTCAATAACGCAGGGGTATGCTCCAAGCCTCATTGTACCGCCTTTTTCAGAATAGATATCACGTTTTTGCATGGTTCCGGTTTTAAAATCGTACCATTCCTTCATTAGATATATAACCGGATGCTTAGTTTGTTTATCAAACTCTGTACTGTTGGCATTAGGCATACCGGCCACATTGCGGGCGTATTCGGTCACCGCTATTTGCATTCCAAGACAGATGCCGAAAAAAGGAACTTTGTTTTCTCTGGCAAATTGGGCAGCCAGGACTTTACCTTCCACTCCCCTTGATCCAAAACCGCCGGGAACCAATATGCCGTCCGATGAACCCAGAATTTTTTTGCAGTTTGACTCTCCTATTTTATCGGAATCGATAAATGCCAGATTGACTTTGCAGTTGTTGGGAATGCCGCCATGACAAAGTGCTTCATTCAGACTTTTGTATGATTCAGTCAGATCCGTATATTTACCGACGATGGCAATATTGACCGAGCACTCCAGTTCTTCCAGTTTTTTTACAAGATCTTCCCATACGTCAAGTCTGGGGGCTCTTGTCCAAATATTAAGAGACTCAACAATTTTGTCGTCAAGGCCTTCTTTATGAAAGTTCAGGGGGACTTCATAAATGCATTTAACATCTTTTGCTGTAATGACGGCGTCTACATCCACATTGCAGAACAGTGCAATCTTTGCCTTAAGATCCTTTGCAAGCAGTTTTTCGGTTCTGCACAGGAGGATATCAGGCTGAATACCAATACTGCGTAGCTCTTTCACGCTGTGCTGGGTAGGTTTCGTTTTTACTTCTCCGGCTGTAGCAATATAGGGTACGAGCGTAAGGTGGATATACAGCACATTCTCTTTTCCCTGGTCAGCCCTGAACTGCCGAATCGCTTCAAGAAAAGGAAGGCTTTCAATATCACCCACGGTTCCTCCAATTTCAATAATAGCAATATCGACTTCTCCTGCATTCAGCATGATACTTTTTTTAATTTCATCGGTAATATGGGGAATGACTTGAACTGTTCCGCCAAGATAATCTCCCTTTCTTTCCTTGACGATAACTGAATGGTAAATTTTGCCTGTCGTAAAATTATTGTTACTTCCCAGCTTTGCATTTGTGAATCGTTCATAGTGACCAAGGTCGAGATCGGTTTCAGATCCATCATCGGTGACGAAGACTTCACCGTGTTGAAAAGGATTCATTGTTCCCGGATCTACGTTGATATAAGGATCAAGCTTAACAATTGTTACAGTAAGTCCTCTGCTTTCAAGCAGGGCGCCTATAGCAGCTGAGGCAAGACCTTTGCCTAGTGATGAAAGTACTCCTCCGGTAACAAAAATGAACTTTGTTTTAAATGCCATGTGGAAGCCTCTTTTTACAACTTGTTATTGTTCAAATCTTTTTCTAAACTCTTCGATTGACTGGCGTACATTATTTAAATCGTCCTGTTGTCCTGTTGTCTTTTTTGTTTCCTCTGGAATCTCTGTGTATAACAATTCAGCCTTATCAATGTCAAACATATCCTCTTTCAGTGTCGGGTTAACTTCAATGCTTTGCATTTCAATTGTTTGCAAAATTGTATTTCCCTGATAGATTTCAATCAGTTCAGGATACCAT
>CAZTYY010000037.1:0-21647 GCA_964617785.1 uncultured Desulfobacterales bacterium
ACTGATTGAGTCACGCCAAATACATATTGACGTGGCATTTGTCCAGGTTACGCCTCCCAATGAAGCGGGATACTGCAGTCTCGGTGTCGCAGTGGATGTCGCTCACCAGGCCATGGAACAAGCGTCGTTAGTTGTCGGGGAAATCAACAGAAAGACGCCACAGACATTCGGGGATACGTTTGTACCGGTATCTAAATTCGATATGCTTGTGGAATCAACGGAAGACATGATATATTTTGAAAGATGGCCCGATGATGCCGTATTTGACAGGGTTGCAGCCAATGTCGCGTCGGTTATTGATGACGGGAGTTGTATTGCATTTTCCATAGGACCTTTATTTGAGGCATTAAGCAGACATCTGACCGGCAAAAAGAATCTTGGTATTCATTCGCCGTTTATTTCCGATGCGCTGATGGATCTCATTAAAAGCGGTGCTGTCACTAATCGTAACAAGGAAAGCTGGCGCGGCAAGTCAGTGACATCCTATGCCTTTGGCACGGCTGAACTGATGTCGTGGCTTGACCGGAATCCATTGGTGGAATTTCAGGGTGTCGACAAGGTGTTCAGTGCAATGCAAATTGGCAGAAACTCTAATTTTGTATGCATTCTGCCTGCCAGGAAAGTAGATCTGTCAGGACGTATCGCGTTGCACTATGGCAAAGGAAATGTTACAGCCGGTCCTGGAGAGGCCATGGATTTTTTCAATGGTGCGGAAATCTCTAAGGGTGGGGTTACGATATTTGCATTGCCGAGCAGAAACCTGAAAAATGAATCGAACATCAGACTTAATATCGGTGGGTTTCATAACCTTTTTACACTACGTGAATCTATTGATATGGTAGTAACCGAGTTCGGTGTTGCCGACTTGGCAGGCCGTACAGTAAGGGAGCGCGCACAGGCTCTTATAGAAGTAGCTCACCCTAAGGACCGGATGTCGCTTGTTGAGCAGGCTAAAGAAAGCAAGATCCTTTACAAAGACCAGATTTTTCTTGCGGAAGTAGCCGACCTTTATCCTGCGGAAGTAGCCGAAAAATATACCTTTAAGAATGATCTTGAAGCAAGATTCCGAGCGATTAAACCCTCGGATGAAGAAGAAATGAGAAGGCTATTCTATCGATTTTCAGATGAAGCGGTATACTATAGATATTTTTCATCCATCAAGGCGATGCCCCACAAAAAGATGCAGGCATATGTAAATGTCGATTACAGAAAAGTAATGTCAATCGTCGGGCTTGTTGGTGAAAGAGGGCAGGGGCATATCATTGCTGAGGCAAGATTTATAAAAGACAACCAGAGACCGCCGTTTGCAGATGTTGCGTTTATAGTGGATGAAGAATATTCAGGGCATGGGATTGCCACATATCTGTATAATATGTTGGTCAGGCTTGCAAAGGATAAGGGCATACACGGATTTACAGCTGACGTACTTTCTTCAAACAAAGCGATGATGAAAGTATTTGAAAAAGGCGGGAATCCTATAAAAGCAGAGCTTGATTACGGGAGCTATTCTTTAAAGATCCCTTTTTACAGGGAAACGTTTTAATATTTTCCAGTCACGAAAGCAGCACCGGCTCAAAATAATTGACGCCGACTTTATAATTGCTCGAGCCTTCCTCCTCCAACTCCATGCACCATCTGACTTCGGCATGATATCCGGCCCTAGATTCCGGTCCGCTGGCGAGGGGCGAAAAATTTTTCATTTTAATGTGGATTTCCACGCCCTTTGGAAGCGCATAGCTCGATTCAAAGCACATGCCGCCCATGCTGTGGTTGCACATGATAGCATCATAGTAGTTGCTGGTATTTCCGTATTCATAGACTATGGGCGCTTGATGCTCATAGCGTTTGTAAACCCTCTTGTCTTTCACCGAAACTTCCATAAACTGAATCCTGATAATAATAAAATAATACGTTCAAAGTGATGCCACAATTGTCAATAATGACCATAATACAGAATAAATAGTGTGTCAAGAAAAGAAATAGTACAAGATGTTGTAGATAAACAATACTGTTAATTTAGAAGTATCAAGCAGAAAATGTGGCGAAATAATTAATCATTGACATAATGTATGTAGGAATCTAATAAATTATAAGTAAGCATATGATGAAATTTTATAAAATTTATCGTGAAATAAAATGATTGACGATTCATATTATAATACCGGCGTGAAGGTCGATGAATATTTTGTAAAAGTATCTGATGGCGTTGAGTTGAAAATAATAGACTTTCGTCCTGAAAATGATACGCCGGAAAAGCCGCTGGTTTTATTTGTGGCGGGCTGGGTCTCCCTTGTAGATGGATGGAAGGAAGTGCTAAGAAGGCTCACATCCTCCTGTCGGACATTTTATATAGAAACCAGAGAAAAAAAAAGTGCCAGGCTACCCGGAAATAAGACCCTCGATTTTTCAATTTATAGAATGAGCCTTGATATTGAAGAGATCCTGCATAAAATAATTCCTGCAGAACGTTCCTTTTACCTGGCAGGTAGTTCACTCGGTTCTACTGTAGTGCTCGACTATATGAGCCGCCGTGTCAGACAGCCCGATAAGGCCATATTAATAGCTCCGGTTTGTGAATTTCCATTTCCGTTATGGCTGCTTTTTATCATACGATTTATTCCGGTAGGTTTTTATTCTATGGTAAGGCCAATCCTCAAATGGTATTTAAGGAATATACGAATTGATAAAAAAGAGCTCGAGCAGATCAAAAAGTACGAAGGCACAATTGACGCCGCAGAACCTGCAAGGCTCAAGGCAAATGCCTTTGCCATAAAAGATTATTCCCTTTGGGACAAGCTGGAGCAAATCAAGGCTCCGGTATTGATCGTTGGCGCTGAAACGGATACGCACCACGGCTTTGAGGTTTTGGAAAAAATGGTTTCAATGATGCCTGACGCAAATTTTACGCTTATGAAAAGCAACAAAGAGACCCACAGTGAAAAAGTAGCGGATTTGATGATTTCCCAGATAGAAGACCAGATAAAAAACTAAGCAAAAAATCAGATGAAAAGATAACCCAATTATCATTGTAAAATAGCAATTACGTATTATAGTAAATTTTGGAGATTAAAACCATTATTTTTTAATGTAATATATTATAGGAGAACCAATGGCTGAAACTGATACTGACGACCTGATAAGTTTAATTGAGGAAGAAGAGTCTGACATTAAAATTCCCGGCAACCTTCCGCTTTTGCCTGTCAGGGATGTCGTGATTTTTACGGATATGCTCCTTCCGCTTTTCATTGGACGAGAAAAATCCGTTAAGGCCGTGGAGGCAGCTGTCGAAAAAGATGATAAGTTGTTATTCATGGCAACACAGAAAGATCCGGCAACTGAAAATCCGACTTCCGATGAAATATATACCGTGGGAACTGTTGGAAGAGTCCTTCGCATGCTCAAACTACCGGACGGAAGATTAAAGGCTCTTGTCCAGGGAATTGCCAAGGCCAGTATTGTTGAATACACTAGGAAAAAGTCTTTTTTTCGTGTCAAAATAAAACTTGTTAAAGAAGAGATCGTTGAAGATGTAAACCTTGAATTAGAAGCTTTGATGCGCAATGTCAGGGAACAGTGCGAAAAAATACTTGCCGTCAGGGGGGAAATGACCGGTGATATCGGCACAATTCTTGAGAATATCAATGAACCGGGAAAACTGTCCGACCTTGTTGCATCTAATTTAAAGTTGAAGACGGCGGATGCACAGGCACTTCTTGAGCTTGAAAATTCCGGGACGCGCCTTAAAAAGATAAATGAACTTCTTTCAAAGGAAGTTGAGTTGTCAGCTGTCCAGGCAAAAATTCAGTCTGATGTCAGGGATGAGATTTCAAAAAATCAGCGCGACTATTTTTTAAGAGAACAGGTTCGGGCGATTCACAAGGAACTTGGAGACACAGACGAAAAGAGCAGAGAGATAGAATGGTATGGTAAGAAAATAAAAAAAGCCAAGATGTCAAAGGGAGCTGAAGAAGAATCGTTAAAACAGCTGAAAAGACTTAGCCAGATGCATTCGGATTCTTCAGAAGCCACTATTGTCAGAACATATCTTGACTGGCTTGTTGAACTTCCCTGGAGCAAACAAACTAAGGATTACATAGATATAAAGTACTCAAAAGAGGTGCTTGATAAGGATCATTATGGACTTGAAAAGGTCAAAGACAGAATTCTTGAATATTTAAGTGTGCGTAAACTTAACCCTAAAATGAAAGGGCCGATTCTCTGCTTTGTCGGACCGCCGGGCGTTGGAAAAACTTCCCTCGGCAAGGCAATTGCCAGTGCCATGAAACGGAAATTTATCAGAATTTCCCTCGGGGGCATTAGGGACGAAGCTGAAATAAGGGGGCATCGAAGGACTTATATCGGTGCGCTCCCAGGCAGAATTCTTCAGGGACTTAAGCAATGCGGGGCAGCAAATCCTGTATTCATGATGGATGAAATCGATAAAATCGGTTCAGACTTCCGTGGCGACCCCTCTTCAGCACTTTTAGAAGCACTTGATCCTGAACAGAATATTGCCTTTAGTGATCATTACCTGAACTTGCCTTATGACCTTTCAAAAGTTATGTTCATTTTAACGGCAAATATTACAGACACCATACCCGCAGCACTTCTCGACAGGATGGAAGTGATCAATATTTCAGGCTATACGGAAGATGAAAAAAAGATTATTGCGGAAAGCCATCTTTTGTCCAGACAGATCAAGGAGAACGGCCTGAAAGAGAAAAAAAACATTACTTTCAGTTCTGAAGCCATACGAAAGATCATCAATGGGTATACATCTGAAGCAGGCGTCAGAAATCTTGAGAGGGAACTTGCCAACATTTGTAGGAAGGTAGCACGCCGGATAGCGGAGGGGGAAAAAGGTCTTTTTCCAATTACACTATTGAATCTTCACAAGTATCTTGGCGTTCCAAAGTTTGAGCCGGAAATAGACCAGGAAGACAGCCAGGTTGGTTTATCCACCGGTCTTGCGTGGACACAGGTCGGCGGCGAGGCCCTTTATATTGAAACGTCTCTGATCCCCGGCAAGGGGGAGTTGATCATCACCGGTCAACTGGGAGAGGTCATGCAGGAATCCGTCCGTGCAGCTGTCAGTTATGCCAGGGCAAACCTTGAAAATATGGGGCTCGCCAATGATTTTTTTGAAAATATAGATGTTCATATTCATGTTCCGGCCGGTGCCATCCCAAAGGACGGCCCCTCTGCAGGTGTGGCAATGGCTGTGTCACTTATTTCGACAATGATCGGAGCGCCGGTTTCCAAAGATGTGGCAATGACCGGCGAAATTACATTAAGGGGAAGAGTGCTTCCCATAGGTGGGCTCAAGGAAAAAGTGCTGGGCGCTTTAAGGGCGGGGATAAAAATCATCCTTCTTCCTGAAAAAAACAGGAAAGATCTTTTTGAAATTCCAAAAAACCTCAAAAGAAAACTCAAGTTTATACTTGTAAAAAATATGGATGAGGTTCTGCCGGTCGCCATAGAAACCTGGAAAAAATTTCCCAAAAAAAAGAAAAAAGGGGAGAGCTGAATTCAATGAAAATTCTGGCAGTTGACACCGCGTCTAAAAGTTGCAGCGCTGCCGTTGTTAACCAGGATAGAGTGCTTGCAGAAAGTGTGTTGTCAACAGGTGAGACGCATTCGAAAACCCTTATGGGGTTAATAGGCGGAGTACTGCAAAGTTCCGGTGTTATACTTGAAGATGTCGATGCTTATGCGGTTACAAGAGGTCCGGGGAGTTTTACAGGTCTTCGAATCGGTATAAGTATTGTGAAGGGTCTGGCTGCGGCAGGCGACAAGCCCGTTGCCGGAATATCCACACTGGATGCGCTTGCATTTCAGTCCTCTCTCTTAAATTGTTTAATATGCCCAATGTTAGATGCCAAAAGAAAAGAAGTTTATTTTGCTAAATACAGGTTTGATAAAACCGGTGGAATGGAAAAAGAGATTGAAGACAGCGTAATGCCACCGGAAGAAGTCATATCCGGCATCAATGAGCCGTGTTTTTTTGTCGGTGACGGTTCCGTGGTATACCATGATCTGATATCTGAAAAGCTGGGAAATCTTGCCGTTTTTGCGCCATTGTTTGCAAATACAGTTAGAGCTTCGGCAGTCGGTTATCTCGGTGAAGAGAAAATTAAAAATAACGATGTATATACTGCAAAGAGTCTTGAGCCGTTTTATTTAAGAAAGTCTGATGCGGAAATTTAAAAAAGCAGGCCATTAAATTTAAACTTGCGTTAGGTACTATATTATGATACCCGGTGAAGATTCAATTTCAAAGCATGAACGTTACTAATAAATATCAGGAATATTAATATTCAAGTTAAAAGGAGGGAAGTTTTTTATGAAAACATTAATTGGCGGCGCTATTGGGGCTGTACTTGGTATAATCGGTATGGCAGTTTGGTTTAAACCGTTTCTTCAGTTGCTGGCAGGCGTAATTCCGCCTATGCTTTTACTCGGCGGGTGCTTGGCGCTTTATCTCGGTTTTGACGAGTTGAAAGATACATGGAAGAATGATGAAGGCGTTGACCCTTTGGCAGTACCGGGCGATGATAAAGAGAAAGAGATTTCCGAGTTAAAGAAAGAGATTGAAGACCTGAAGAAAAATTAGACATGACAACCATTGAATGCCCTGCTTTTTCCTGGCAGGGCATCTTTTATTTCCCGGTGTTTTCTATTGCTGCGACTGCAAGTTGGTCCGCAATTTCATTACCCTGAACCCCTGAATGCCCTTTCACCTTGATGAGCTTCAATTTTTTGAATCCAGACATAAGTTTTTTTATCGACTGCACAAGTTCACGGTTTTTGTGTGCTTTCCAGTTCAGTACCAGCAGACCGTAAGCATAGCTGGAGTCAGTGAATATCCTGATCGGCAGCTCCTTTTTTTTAATTTCATTGAGACCAGCTTTAATGGCTTCAAGCTCTGCGATGTTGTTGGTCGAATTTCCGATAAACCTTGATATCGATTTTTCATGTCCTTTATATTTCAGCCACACACCGATTCCTGAAGGCCCCGGGTTTCCGGATGACGCACCATCGGTATAGATGCAAACGGCATGGTCACTAGAAATATTTTCTATATCGACATCAGTGTCGATTTTTTGCCTGTTTTTACTTTTTTGACCTGATGTCAATTTGCGGTTACCGGTTTTTTTATAATTTGAGTCTAATGGTTTAAGGCTTTCAGCAAGCACTTTATACTCATAGTCCTGATCGACCTGGTATTTTATTAATACTTTTTTATTGTCGATAATGAAATTACCGTTAGAGTCCACGGAAGCCCATACCTTGTTGTTTTTAAAAAGCATCCGTTTCCAGTCTGGTATCTTCTTTGTCAATTTGATATTTCCTTAATCCCTGTTAAGTCTAATTCCTCGGGCCAAGGATATCTCATTTATAAATATCTGAAACTCGCTTTGCTCAGACAGTCAGCTATTTATAAATGAAACATCCTTGCCCTTCCCTGTTTTTTTGAGAACTTGCTAATTATGAATATAAAAGAAACGCTTTTCTAATTTTCCTAAATTCATCAATACCCTGCTGCCATGAATTTTCGATTTCTTCAAGATTGTCAAAGTTTTCCAGGCGCTTTCGGACCTCTTTATCTCCTAAGATCAGGTCCATGGGCAGCCTTTCAAATTCATACTCATAGGGCGGATTTTTATATTCAAAAAGCTCAGGGAAGTTTTTTAGGATTCCCTGCAGCAACTTTAGTGATGTGATATAGGGTTTATATTTGTCACGATTCGTTATGTGAATCTGGAAGCCTTTGCAGAATTCGTTTCGCCATTTATTTGATGTCGGTTCAAATGCAATGGGGCGAAGGATAGCGCCGGGCAATATATGCCCGCCCATAAACGAAAGCATTTTTTGAATATCCAGAAAAGGGGCGCCAAATATTTCAAATGGCTGGGCTGTTCCCCGGCCTTCCGAGATATTTGTTCCTTCCCAGATGACCTGCCCCGGATATACTAAAGCCGAAGCAGGGGATGGAAGGTTGGGCGAAGGGGGGATCCATGGCAAGCCTGTATCGTCAAAATACATTGATCGTCTCCAGTTTTTCATGGGAACGACTGAAAGATCGCATCCAATGTCGAAATATTCGTTGAACATCAGTGCAAGTTCACCAACAGTAAGACCGTGCCGCATGGGAATCGGATACCGACCCACAAATGACGAGCAGTCTGATGCGAGAGTGTTGCCTTCCAGGACAACGCCGTTTAGTGGATTGGGCCTGTCGAGCACAACGACTTTAATTCCGGTTTTTTTTGCCGCTTCTAGACAATAGGAGATGGTATAGATAAAGGTGTAGACCCTTGTGCCAACGTCCTGGAGATCAATTACGACAATGTCTGTATGGGCAAGCATCTCAGCAGTAGGGATGCGTGTTTTACCGTAAAGACTGAAAACCGGAATGTTAAGGGCAGGGTCCCTGATGTTGTCCGATTCAATCATGTTGTCCTGTTTTTCCGCAAAAAAACCGTGCTGTGGGGAAAATAGTGCCTCCAACTGTCCGGGGAACTTTTCGTCAATAAGTCTGCCAGCGTGACGGAATTTCCTGTCTACAGAGGCAGAATTGCATAAAAGTCCAAGTTTTTTATGCTTCACCCACTCGGGAGGGTTTGACAAAAAATTTTCTAATCCAATTTTAACAGATGTCATAAATTTGTCCTGTCTATAAAAATCTTTTAACTTTTCAGACTGTCTTCATATCACAGGATACATGTTTTTCAAATACCGTTCTTGTGGCGGAAACATTGTTGACATAAAAAACATTGTTGACAAATATCGAGCATATTTACTAAGCAATGACCTGATAGAATTCCATTTTACTTTTTATTGAGATAGCGGGACTGACATTGACATATTAAAAAAGGAATTATTCCATGACTGAAAAAGGCAGAAAATCGACAAGATCTGTTTTTGTTTTATTTGTGAGTTTACTTTTTACTGTGCTTTTTGCTTGTGCTTCGTTTGCAGAAACAGGAAAAGGAGAAAAACAGTACAGCCGCCTTTCCAAAGTTTCGAAAAGTGCTGAAGGCAGTGAAACTTTCTATACGCTGAATACTTTTGGACGATTGCTCGATTGGGATAAAGCAGAGGAAGTGGAATTCGAAGGATATGTACGGCATCTATCCATTGCGAAACCTAAGGATCAGTTCGAAAAAGACAATATCTATCTTTTAAGGAACGTCGACAGCGAGCTTCTGGTGATTACGTTGCCCGAAGACATTAAAATGATAGCCGATGACGCAGATTCCGTCTATGCCGGACTTGCCGGTATGGTGAAAAATAAGATGAGCTTTAAGGCGAGTGTGATTTCAGCAGTAGTAAACGGCGAAGAATGCCTTTTTACACGGTTTACAGAAAAACCGAAGACAATAGTCTTGTTCACGATATTTAAAATTGCTATCGTACTGATGCTCTTTTTCATTATGTTTGGCATGGGGCTTACGCTGACCTTGAAAGATTTCGCCCTTGTGTTTAAAAAGCCAAGAGGAATGCTGATCGGAGCTGCTTTGCAGTGGGGTTTCATGCCTCTGTTTGCCATGTTGCTGGGCAAACTGCTTGGTTTTTATGAATATTTTCCTTTTATCTATGTTGGGATGATTCTGGTTGCCGTCAGCCCGGGTGGTGTGACATCAAACCTGATGACACATCTTGGAAAAGGCGATCTTGCTCTTTCGATATCCCTCACATCTTTTTCAACGGTTCTTTCACTTGTTCTGACACCACTGTTGCTTGCATTTTATTGCTCAAACGTACCGGAAGTCACAATACCCGCGAAACTGATTATGGTGACCATAGTCGTTCTCGTTATCATTCCGTTATCATCAGGCATGGCTGTTAGAAAAAAATGGGAGGACTTTGCTAAAAAATCGGTAAAATTTTTCTCTATTTTAGGGGTGATATCCCTTATCTGCATCATTGTCGCAGGGCTTCTTATGGGGGGAGATTATTTTGCCGACACCGATCGTTACGGTGCGCGGTTTTACGGAATGCTTTTTGTTATGACTGCCATCGGTATGCTGGCCGGTGCTTTTATTCCCAAGCTGTTGGGTATTAACAACTATCAGTCCCGGGCACTTTCGCTGGAAACAGGGCTGAGAAATACGTCACTCTCAATGGCGATTGCAATTCTTATCCAGGATTTAATGGGTGATTTTTACAGCGCCATGTTTTTTACTTCAGCAATTTTCGGATTGGGAATGTTTCTCGCAGGTGGTATTTCAATTGCTCTTTTCAAAACAGTCTTGCCTCTTGATGATAAAGACGAGGAAGAGGTTGAAAACGCTGTAACAGAGCAGGCTTGATGTCCTCTGAGAAAAAAAGATGTTTTTGAGAGAAAATAGAGGTTGAAAAGAAGCATATTGTGATGAAGTATTCTGCAGACAAACTGTGTATAATTGTCATGGTACTATGTACTGCATGTATCAGCACGCCTGTAAATTCTTCGGACACAGTATCTGCCCGTAATATAGAAGTCAAAATGCAGGTTCCGGACATGGGATGGAAGATACGGATAAATGAAATCCATCGAAAGGGTGAAGAGCTTTGGGTGATTTCATCCCTTCGGCGGCATCCGGGCATGGCAGGACAGGCGATTTCAACCGTATCCGATAAAATACACATGGACTTGCCGGATATTCCTGTAAGGCACTTTATTATCGGCAAAACTTGGAACTGGGAAAACCGGGAACCATACACCTTTATCAAAAGTATGGATGAAATCCAGGGCAGCCTTGAAGGTGGGCAGTTGCTTTACCGGAGGTTTTTTGAGAATTCCTAAAAAACATTAATGGCCTGGGGGTTAATATGGGAAGAGAAAAGCGGAGGAAATTTTATCAAAAAGAAATTGAGCTTTATAAGTCGATTTTCAGTTTTTTTATTATTGCAGGTTCTGGCGCTGCAATTTTAGCAGGGTTTTATATCTTTTTTTCTACAACATTTGTATCTCTTATCATAAATGAAGGCAGTATCTTGCCAGCTTCAGGTTCTGCAGCCCTTTTGGGCGACATCCTAACAAGCGTTTGGTTTTACGTCATAATTGGATGTATTCTGCTTGTTTGTATTGCTACAATATTTACCCACAGATTTGCCGGGCCACTTTACCGGTTTGAAGTATCCCTTGACAGGATGATAAATAGTGATTTTCGTTTTAAAATAGTTTTAAGAAAAAAAGATGAGTGCAAATTTCTTGCAGATAAAATTAACTTGTTCAACTCTAGATTATCCTCAAAATTAAGCAACATGACCGCTCTATTCACCGAAATCGACAAGCATCATATCAAACTTAAGGAAGAAGATGACGACAATGAAACTCTTGAGCAGGCAATCAAGCTGAACCAAAAATTGAAGAAGATGCTTGCCGAATATAAGTTTTAGACGAACCCCGGTAAATTATTTCCTGTTGATGGCTGATGCAACGTATCCTGCGCCAAAGCCATTGTCGATGTTTACGACTGCGACATTGGAGCTGCAACTGTTCAGCATGGCAAAAAGGGCGGTCAATCCGCCAAAACTGACACCATAGCCGATGCTTGTCGGGACGGCAATAACCGGCCGACTAACCATGCCTGCAACAACACTGGGAAGGGCGCCTTCCATGCCGGCAGCAACAATGACCACCGATGCATTCTCTATGGGATCCTTGTGGGAAAATAGCCGATGAATTCCGGCAACGCCCACATCAAAGATCGATTGAACAGGGTTCCCCATGTATTTTGCCGTAAGAAAGGCTTCCTTTGCGACTCTGATATCTGATGTGCCTGCCGACAATACCAGTATTGTTCCTTTTCCTGTAATCGGTATTTCCTCTTTTACATAAACAATCATGTCCGCATCTTCATGATAAACAGCATCCGAAAAGCGGTATATGATTTTGTCCGCTTTCTCTTTATTAATCCTGGTGACGAGCACAACGTTTTCCTGTTCAAGCATTTTGTCCATAATGCCCGTGATCTGATCAGCAGTTTTACCTTCTCCGAATATCACTTCGGGAAACCCCTTGCGAAGAGATCTGTGATGATCTATAGTTGCATAATCAATGTCTTGGAATGCTATATGCTTTAGTGTCGCGGCTGCATCATCGACAGATGTGTGACCGCCTGCGACCTGTTCCAGAAGTTTTTTTAGGGTGTCAGTGTTCATTGTACTTTTTCACTATATTAAAAAGGATTGATGGTCAATCTGTTTATTTTTTAATTTTATGGGGGCATATGGGTACAACAGTCATTATTCCTTCGCGGTACGGGTCAACGAGGTTCGACGGCAAGCCGCTTTCAAAAATAGCGGGAAAAGCCATGATACAGCATGTATATGAAAGGTGCGTGAAGGCGGAGAAGGTGGACGATGTTATCGTGGCAACAGATGATAAGCGAATTGTTGATGCAGTTGAGCGGTTCGGTGGCAAAGCCGTCATGACGTCGGATGACAACCGATCAGGTACAGACCGTGTGGCTGAAGCCGCTGAAAAGATTGGCCTTGATGATGATGATATTATTGTCAATATACAAGGAGATCAGCCGCTTATTGATTTTGAATGCATAAATGAAGTAGCAGAACCTTTTTTTTCCGAGCTATATGTTGAAATGTCAACACTCGCATATGTGATTACAAGGAAGGAGGAGATAGAAAACCCGAAAGATGTTAAAGTAACCTTTGATAACAATGGATTTGCGCTATTTTTTTCAAGGTCGCCAATTCCCTTTGATCGTGATGGAGACAGCTCTTTTGATACCTATAAACATCTGGGAGTATATGCCTATACATACCGGTTTCTTAAAGAATTCAGATGCCTTCCCGAAGGAAAGCTTGAAACAATTGAGAAACTTGAGCAGCTCAGAGCACTTGAACATGGTCATAGAATAAGGGTAGTGGTTACAGGATACGACTCGCCCGAGGTGGACCTTCCCGAGGATATTTTCAGGATAGAGGAATTACTTAAGAATGATGCCAGTTGAAAAAATATAGACGTTATTTGAAATTAATGTTAAAATTCAACTGGTTTAATAAAAATGTAGTAAGTTTTCAAAAAGACAGGGACGGCTATAAATGAGACATTCTTGGCCCGAGGTTATTGAAAAGTTATAAAATGAGCTGGTAAGGTAACGTTCAAGGGGGACGAACATGAAGCCAAAAAAATCCCGGAAATTTACATCAAGACACAAAGAAACATCGGAACGTTTTAACTGTATTAAAAACACACTTTTTTCCACACCTATTTACCTTTGTCCTGAAAGAGCCCTGCTGGTCACGGAACATTTTAAAAAATTTGATAACGCTGATGAACCGATGCTGATAAGAAAAGCCAAGGCATTTCGGTATTTGATGCAGAACAAGTCCGCCAAAATATTTGATGATGAATTGATTGCCGGTAACTTTGGAGCGCACAGGAAATCAGCGCTAATTCAGCCCGAGCTTGCCGGTGTTTTTATGTGTGAGGACATACTGTGGATAAATAAAAGAAAAACCACGCCGTTTAAGATGTCCTGGGCGGATCGCTTCAAGGTGATGTTCAAGGTCATCCCATTCTGGATGTTTAGAAACATGCCGCTAAGGGCGTTGATGCCTGGATTAAAGAACATGTTCCGCTATCTCATAGAGCAATTGAATGCAACTTACTATCTTATCAACGAAGCAGGGGGAATAGGACATTTCCTTCCGAATTATGAAAAGATCATCAACCTTGGTGTTAAAGGATATCTTGAAGGCGCAAAAAGAAAAGACGGTGATTTTTATGAGGCAGCCCGAATCGCCTGTGAAGGTATTGTCGATTTTTCACGCCATCTGGCAATGGAGGCTGAACAGCAGGCAAAAATTGAAGATTCACCACGTGCCGATGAACTTCGTGAGATTGCCAGGATATGCAGAAAAGTGCCAAACGAACCCGCAGAAACTTTTTATGAAGCGGTTCAATCTCTCTGGCTTTCGCATATGGGGGTTTGTCTGGAAGGAATAAATTCTGCCGTTTCTTTTGGCAGGATAGACCAGTATCTTTATCCGTTTTATGAAAAAGACATAAAAAACGGAAGGATTACGCTTGAAAAGGCAAAGGAACTGCTGCTATGTTTTTCGGCCAAGGCGACTGAGCACGTGTTTCTTCTTTCGGAAAGATCGAGCAAGTACCATGGAGGTTTTCTTGTGGCCCAGGCTGCCATTGTCGGCGGAATAGACAGACAGGGTAATGATTCAGTTAATGAATTGTCATACCTTTTCCTGGATGTAATGGAAGAATCGGGTTTGAGAGAACCAAACTATCAGGTTCGGATCAGCAAAAAGACTTCTGATGCCTTTATTGATCGTGCTGTTGAAGTCGCACGAAAAGGCTTGGGAGTACCTGCATTTTTTAATGACGAGATAACCATATCCGCCTTGGAGCGTCATGGTTATCCACTTGAAGATGCAAGGGATTACGGCATTGTCGGTTGTGTGGAGCCGTCGATACCAGGGAAGAGTTTTCTGTCCACAGACGCCTCCCTTTTTAATCTGCCGATATGTCTTGAGTTGGCCTTAAACAAAGGGAAGCGCTTGAACGGTCGAAAAAGGATCGGTGCTGCAACCATTGATGCCGAATCGATTACAGACATGGATCATGTTATGACCGTTTTCAAAGAGCAGGTTGAACACATGGTAGATCGGTTGATCAAAGATATTCAGATAATAGAAAAAGGGAATAGGGATTTTCATCCAACACCTTTTTCTTCAATGCTGGTTGACGGATGTCTTGAATCAGGAATAGATGTTACAGCCGGAGGCGCCCAGTTTAACGGAAGCGGAATCCAAGGAGTAGGTGTCGCGGATACGGCAGACAGCCTTGCTGCAATCGATACGGTTTTGATGCAGAATAGAGATTGCTCTGTAAAGCAATTAAACGATGCCCTGAAAGATGATTTTAAATCTTTCTCCAAGCTCAGGGCCAAGCTTTTAAGTGCTCCCAAGTTTGGAAACAATCTGGAACTTCCCGACAAGTATGCCAATGAGGTAGTGAAAATATTTCATTCAGCTTTATCAAAACATATAAATACAAGGGGCGGCGCTTATGTTCCCGGCCTTTATTCATCTACTTGTCATGTTGCTTTCGGACTGAGGACCGGTGCATTGCCTAGCGGAAGGAATGCAGGAAAGCCTTTTGCAGCCAGTCTCGGCACTTCAAACGGGATGGACCGCAATGGGCCCACCGCACTTTTAAATTCTGTGGCATACATCGACGGAACACTGGCACCTAACGGCTATGCATTGAATCTTCGTTTTGATCCAGACACACTGTCCGGAGAAAAAGGCCAGAATATTCTGTCCTCGCTGGTTACCGGTTTTTTTCAAAGCGGCGGCATGGAAGTTCAGTTTAATATTATCGACCCTGAGATGCTTGATGATGCGCGCATGAACCCTGGGAAATATCCGGGGCTTGTTGTCCGGGTTGCGGGATATTGTGCATATTTTGACGATTTGCCTGATCCTGTAAAGGATGAGATTATTACAAGGCGGCGACTTACTGTGTGATGGCCGCCATTAGAGTTAAAGGTCGCATATTTATAGGTTAACATTAGCATTACTCTTTGACTTAATGCGATATTTTGAATATAGGTTGTTATAGGACAACGTAGATAACATTTCCAATAAGAAGCTATGCCCGCTATGGGAGGAGGCAGAGTATGGTAAAAAAAATATGCCTTATAGTGATAGTAATGCTGCTACCCGCAGTTTCAGTGTCAGGCGCGCCTGTGGGGAATATTGCAGATCCTGTAATGTTATATAGGGGCGTATTTTCTGATGAAAGGCCGTACGGGCTTGTCTTTCAACTTGAATACGATTGGAATACCACGCGGACTTTTAAGAATCAGATAAGTTATGACTATGAGTTCAGTTTTGCTACTGCTAAAATCGGGGGCATGCTCAGAAAGTCACTTTTTGTGTATGCATTATTCGGGATGGGTCAATACAATGACACAAAGACTCCATGGAAGTATAAAACCAGTGAAGGGGTTAGGCATATTGCGTTTGAAACAGACCCGGGCTTTGTATACGGCGCCGGTGCAACAGCGATAATGTACGAAAAAAAAGTAGATGAAGGTGTTTTTTTCAGGGTAGGTTTAGACGCTCAATATAGAAGAGTTGAAGTCGAAGCAGATGATGCAGAGCTTTATTTAAGAAGCTACCATCCGGCGATTCCGATAACACGAACAGATTACGCTATTCCTAATACCTACTACTCATTGGAATTAGATGAATATCATGTTGCGGTGGAGGTCTCTTACCAGATTGATGACGTAGTGCCGTATTTAGGCTTCAGGATGTCTGAAGGAGTAGGGCATGAAGTAATAAAGCCACCGGGTTATACGAATTATAACGATACGAATTATGACAATAGTATTAAAACCTACCACAACAAAGGATACATTGTCGGGGTGACTTATTATTTTTTTAATAAATGTAGCTTGGGGGTAGAGGCCAGGCTGGGTGATGAAGATGCCGTCACTCTCAGCACGATGGTCAGGTTTTAAAATATACCACCATATCTTGTGTTGTTTCTTTTCTTGACACACTATTTATTTTGTATTACACTTTTAATTATAATTTCAGCATCACAGCATCACTTTGAACATATTGTTTATATTATGAATACAGCTTGGGGACAGAGGCCGGACCGGGTGATGAAGATACCGTCACACTGAATTCAATGGTCAGATTTTAAAATAAAGAAGATTCTCTTCCAAGTGGTATATAGAAGCGTAAAGGCAAGAGCGTTATAAAATAATAGAGGGACAATATAACAAAGAGAGAGGATATTATTTATGTGGCAATCCCTTAAAATTGCTAAAAAGATTTGGTTAAGTATCTCCATTCTTATCTTGGGATATTTTATTTCAATGTTTTTCGGGTATGTAAAAGGGCAAGAAACTGAAGAAAGCCTTTTTTATGTATCCGAAGCCCTTTTTCCAGCTTCACAGAAAAGTCAGGCGGCGTTAACTGCATTTGAAAGGCAGATCAAGCTGTACGAAGATGCTGTTTTGCTCGGCGACACTTCTCTGGTTGAAAAGGCAAAGGGTAGTTCCGCCGATACCATGGAAAATCTTAATGCCATAAAAAATAATAAAGGGACGGATGCTGAGAAAATTGCCGATATCGAAGCAATATTGGAGCTGCTTAAAGAATTCACATTTTCTGCCAGTGTCGTTTACACTTCAATGAACTCGGAATCAATGGCAGCTTCAGAAGAAGAAGCTCTTTCAAGAGAGGCCCGCATGCTTTCAGAAAGCAAAAAAGCAATCAAGAACAAGCTGACATCACTTGCCAATGATTTCTCAAATAGCCTAAAATCTAAGATTTTTACTGTAAGGGTTAATACAAAACGTCTTAGATTTTTAAACCTTGCTCTATTTTTTATCGTATTTTCAGGTTCCTCTATCCTGATTTATTTTATTATCCAGAGATCAATCAGCTTTCCATTAAACAATACCGTGTCCATGATCAGGGATGTAGCAGAAGGAGAGGGTGACCTTACCAAAAGGCTGAAGGTTTTAAGTGCAGATGAAGTTGGCGACCTTTCCATGTGGTTTAACAATTTTATCGATAATCTTCAGGGAATGATCAAAAAAATAATGGGATATGCGGATCTGCTTGGCTCATCATCAAAAGAGCTGACCGATCTTTCCGGCCTTATGACGGATGGTGCCAACCAAATGTCTGCAAAGTCAAATACAGTAGCAACCGCTGCAAATGAAATGAATACCAATATGGATTCGGTTGCCGCTGCAATGGAAGAAGCGTCTACCAATACTGGAATGGTGGCGACGGCTGCAGAGCAGATGACCGCCACTATAAATGAGATAGCGCAGAATTCGGAAAAAGCGGCAACCATTTCGAGTGAAGCGGTTGCCCAGGCCAAAAATGCTTCCAACAGGGTGGAGGAATTGGGCGTGGCCGCACAGGAAATTGGAAAGGTTACAGAGGCGATTACAGAAATTTCAGAACAGACAAATCTTCTTGCACTTAACGCAACTATTGAGGCGGCACGTGCGGGAGATGCCGGTAAAGGATTTGCGGTGGTCGCAAATGAAATAAAAGAACTCGCCAGACAGACTGCGGAGGCGACCCATGATATCAAAGAAAAAATTGCGGGAATACAAAACACCACAGAAGCAACTGTTTCAGATATTGGCCAGATCTCAAAAATCATTAATGATGTTAATGAAATTGTTTCCACAATCGCAACAGCAGTTGAGGAGCAGTCGGTAACAACTAAGGAAATTGCCAATAATGTTGTTCAGGTATCTACCGGTATCAGTGATGTTAATAAAAATGTTGCCCAGAGTTCTTTGGTATCGAATCAGATTGCAAACGATATGGATGAGGTAAACCAGGCGACCGGAGAAATGTCAAACAGTAGTTCAATGTTAAACATGAGCGCTGAAAAACTGGCAAAGCTTGCGCTTGAACTGAATGAGCTTGTTAATAAATTTAAGGTATGACGGCTTTATAAAAATTGGCCTTTTTCGGAACAACCCGATTTAAAATTCTTGCCATTTTTACGGCCGGGCTTTTTGCTTCTCAAATTCTTTCATTTATCCATGTGTATTTATCAAATACCGTTTACCATGATACACTCACGGCCATCACACATGCCGGGTATCTTGCTGTTCCGAATCAGGTGGCGGCCAGTGAGTTAAAAACCTTTTTTGCTGCATTTAACGGAGGTCTTTTTTTTACACTGACAGTAGGTTTATGCTTGACAGTTCTTTCATTCCTATTCGCATGGTTGTTGTATAGGTTGCCTGTTAGAAGTAATCTCACGTTTATTTTACCTTTTTTTGTCTGGCTTTTTTGTCTCGCCAATGCAAATCTGGAAGGTTTTTCTTCACTGGTTTTTTTTCAGCTTCTTGTTATACCACCGATCATATTCATTCTTAGCATGAAGGCTTTGCTACATCACAGGGAGGAACAAACAGACAAAAATCCAGCAATGCACATGGCGATTTTTGCTGCCTTTGCTATTTTTGCGGCGTCTAATGCGGACATGAACATTTTCATAGACATTCGTGATGGTTTGTTATTAAACACTCCCGCAGGAAGAAGTATAAATGCCTTCTATTATGATAACAGTCTTTATGCGGCAAGGGTTTTTAAATCACCGGGGCAGCGTCTTCTGAAAACATGCGTTTTAAATTCCGAAATTCAAATATCTCTTAAAAAAAGAATAATTAAGAGACTGCTTTCACACGATTATATTCCTGTGGAAAGCAATGTAACTCCTGATCTTTATATTGAAAAAAATGGTGAAGAACTTGAGCTCAAGTGCCGAGATCGCCTGGTGACCAAGTCGTCCATAGAAGACTTTCTTGGAAAACATACAGCTATTCTTAAACGTTTTGAAAGAGAAAGCGATCGCCATGGTTTTTTTAGGAGATTTACAATGTTTTCCATTCTGTTTGTTGTTGTATTGGTCGTGTTTCTTGTATTGTATCTCCCGTTTTATTTTTTACTGAAAAAATTTATCAGCTTGAAAAAGGCATGCCTGATTGCGGGAGTCCTCTGCATTTTTTCAGGCTGGTTTTTTTCCACACTGTTTGGGGGAGGATATCAGGTGAATGATGAAAATCTTTCAGAAACATTTGAATCTTCGGACGTAGATTATAGGGTTGCTGCGCTGAAATATATTCACCGGAACCATATCGATATTAACGTTTTTCAGTTTTATTCTGATATTACTAAAATGAACAATATTACTGAGCGATACTGGTTTGCAAAAAATTTACGTGACAGGCGGGGGCCATTGGTTAGAAATGCGTTGGTGAAACTTCTGGACGATCCGCATTTCAATGTTGTCTGCATGGCGTTTCACTCATTGGGATCTATTGGCAGCAAAAAAGATATCACTGAAATAATTAAAAGAATAAAAACTTCAGATAACTGGTATGAACAGTGGTATGCTTACAAGGCTATGAGGAGGCTTGGATGGAAGCAGAAAAGGTTGGAATAAAACTGTTTGCCTTCTCGCTGTTTCTTCTTCTGTTAAGTGAAACCGGGAGCGTTTTCCTGTCATCTGTTTTTTTAAATCACAATATGCTGATTCTCGGAAGCACTAGGATCTTTCAGCTTGCGGTATTCCTTTTTGCAGTTTCAATTTTTGGACAAAGCATGTCTGACATCGGGCTGGGAAAGCAACAGATTATTTCGGGAATTAAAATAGGGTTAAAATGGTCTTTCTGGTTCGGAGTGGCGGCATTTGCCTTATTGACCCTGATGTTTTTTATCGGTTTTGACATATTGAAAATTTTGCATACCAGATTGCCGGCGACAGGAGGCGATCTGTGGCTTTTCTTTTTTGTGGGAGGGGTCATTGCACCTGTTGCCGAAGAGGTGTTATTTAGAGGAATATTATATGGATTCTTTCGGCGCTGGGGTATATTGACCGCATTTTTCATGAGCACACTTTTTTTTGTACTCGCCCACCAGGCGTTTTCTTTGATCCAGGTTACAGGCGGAATCATTTTTGCGATTTCCTACGAAAAAGAGGGGAAGCTTATGGTACCGATTATGATACATTCTCTTGGCAACCTTTCGCTTTTTACCCTTTCAATGTATGCCGAAAATACGATTATTCCGATATTATGCATGTATTTTTAAATACTTGACAAAAATTATGAATAAAAATAGGTTTAAATGATAGGTAGCACTGGCCCTATACAGATGGAGTCTTATTGATGACTGAAACTATACTTTCAAGTGAAATTGTTAATTTTTTCATGCAAATGCCGATTTTTGGCCGGATTAATGCCGAAGAATTAAAAGTTGTTGCAAGACAGATGAGCGTCATTGAACTTGATGTGGGTGAAATTCTTTTCAGGGAATTTGAAAAAGGGAGTTTTGTCTGCTTTATTTCTGAAGGGGAACTGGATGTAATAAAGACCTCGGAGACAAGCGAGGAAGGTGTGATACTTGCAACGCTTCACAAGGGCCATTCTATCGGTGAGATGTCAATTATTGATGATTGCCCGAGATCTGCAACCGTAATAGCTCGAAAAACCGCCTTGCTTTATATTTTGTCCAAAAGTGCATTTGACATGATACTTGAGAAGCATCCAAAGATCGGTGTCAAACTTTTCAGGGGGATTTCAAAAATGCTGAGCGAGAATCTTAGAGAAACATCCAAGAGGCTAGCTGATTTTATACCGTCATTAAGCTAACCCGTTCTTTTTGTTCTTACCGTATTGATATGGCTGAAGATTTTCGAAACCATGTCTCTATTCCACAATTCTTCATTTGAAATTGGTTTAAATCCTTTTTCGTTAAGGTAGTCAACGGTTGCATCAATGCTGAAGCCTTTTTTTTCTTTTAGTGTAATGATCCGTCCAATGATTTTTGACTTATAATCACTCGGCAAGACCTTTGGCTTATCTTCTTCGGAAGTTTTATGTTCTTCCGTGGAATTAGAAACATCATCCGCCATTCCTGACAAATCAATCGGATCAGATGTTTGATCCTCATCGTCTGCCGAGTCAATTTGGTCATTTGGGGCAGTTTCTGTGGTCAGATTGTTTTCATCTAAAAAATCAGACAATTCATCTGATTCAATTATTTTAGATTCTGTTTCCGATGCTTCAATTTCTTCGGTCACACCCTCCGCCTCGGGTTCAGATACAGCG
>CAZTYY010000038.1:0-21263 GCA_964617785.1 uncultured Desulfobacterales bacterium
ATATTATCACTATTCCTATAATACTGAACAGACGTACTCTTCCTGGATATTACAGCACATCAAATTTTTTGGGTCCAATACACACCCTAAAGATATGGATCAGGACTGTGCCTTATGGAATGTATAAGACTGAGAATAAAAGATATTGATTTCGGCATCCGGATTAATGATGGAAGGTATTGTTATGCCGATTAAAAGAATAAGGCATTGTGGCTTCTCAAAAAGACAGGGAAGAACAAGGGTGTCTCAGTTATAAATAGCTGACTGTCTGAGCGAAGCGAGTTTCAGATATTTATAACTGAGATATCCTTGGCCAGGGATTATTGAGAAGTTATGGCATTGCAGGGGAAATATTCCCTTTTTCATCAAAATCAAGAGGTTGCCAGGGGGATATAATTTCAAGGTTATTATTGCCGGATATTTCAAGTTCAAAATGCTTTGATACCTGGAGGACTTCAAGGCTTGATGTGTCTTTTATCCTGACAATGCGTGCCTGCTGGAGAGATTCAATTCCCAATGTTTTGACGCATGCATCAATAACATCGACGTCTCTGTCAAAGTGCATGGGAATGGCGGCTTTTTCGGGGGAAATAGCGGTTACTGCATTTATATATGTTTTTTCCATGTCAATAGCATCGACGAGTCGTTGTGTCGTAAAATCAGCCAGTCCGATACCATTGGCATTTCCATCAGAACCCGGGGCAAGATCTCTTACAAAAATGCGGCCGACCTTTGGAGGAATTTTAAAATCTCCGGTAATATCACGGTGTCTTCCTGTAACATTTGAATCCATTCCAATGCCGCTGATATTTTTTCCAATCACATCGACTATCAGCAAATCAATAGAATCAAATGGTATACGTCCCATATTGTCAGATGCTTTTTTTAAAAGCGTTTTTTCTCTTTTGATAATTAGCTCCGGAGAAATCGCTTCAATGTGAGAAAGATTGCCGCAGGCATCTTCTGTCAGAGCGATACCGAACAGGACATTGCATTTGTCAATAATAAGCCTTGCCGCTTCCTTGATAATATCAAATGAATGTTTAACTGCAGCGCGGTGAAAAAGGGCGGCACCTTCGGCCTTTCCAAGCCCCACTGACATCATTTTGCACAACCCGCTCTCAATATCAGCCATGAATTTGGTATGCGGCTTGATTCTGTTGATGACAACAATATGGTCTGCTTTAATAGCCTGTGTTGACAAGAGAACTTTCATCCCGCATGACAATTCTCCAACGCATGTTACGTCCATTTCAGGACGGATCGGCACACCCATGGAAGATTCCGAAACACCTAGTTTTTCAAGAATATTGAGTTGGCCTGAAGCAGTTGCTCCGCCATGGCTTCCCATGCTTGGTATAATAAATGGTTTCAAGCCGATTCCTGACAGATATTCAATACAACAAAGGATAACCGTATCGATTTTACTGATTCCTCTGCTTCCCGCAGTAATGGCTACCGAATCACCTGGCTTGATATGAAGAGGGAGTTGAGAGATCGTAGTCCTGACCGTTGTTTTGATATCCTGAATTTTAGATTTTTGAAGTTTTTGCCTGACAAATGTCATTAAAGGGTATTGCATGGCAACTCAGGGCGCAGGTGGTATAAAAAAGATGTTGAAATAAAGATGCCAAGCCGCCCTGTTTTAAAGAGAAAGGGCAGGGCGGCTTGCCAGCAAAACTTAGTTTTCTTCGATGGTGATGGCGTCTGTTTCACAAACTTCTACACAGGAGTCACAACCCATGCATTCTTCTGCATTGACAGGAACGGATTTTTCATCCTTCATTTCAAAAACTTCAACAGGACATACATCAACACATTCTTCACAGCCCTCGCATTTTGCCGCATCAACGATCGGATTAAAAGCCATTTGTACTCCTCCTTGTGTTTAAGATATTTAAATAAAACAAAAAAGCATCCAATAGTTCATTTTTTAGAAGAAAAATTAAAAATGTATATTATCAAGAAAACTTGCTTATACCAATTAAAAAATTCAGTCAAGGCTTCTTATATATTTTTTTTCGTTTAACACCACTAAAGCATAATGAGACGTAACTTCTCAAAAAGATCGGGAGGGGTAAGGATGTTTCATTTATAAATAGGTGACTGTCTGAGCAAAGCGAGTTTCAGATATTTATAAATGAGATATCCTTACCCCGAGGTTATTGAGAAGTTACAACGAGACCTATCAATGTGTTTATACAATCCGAGGAATTGTTCTTTTCCGGTTGACCACATAAAAATTGTTCCGAAAAGCGTGAAAAAAACCGGGCCGGTGTTTCGCCATATATGACATACAATTTAAAAGAAAATGTTTTTTCGCAATCGCTGACAATGGAAGGCTCAGGTAGTACGTTGCATGGTTGCGGGTCTGTTTGTATGCCTATGTTGCAGACATACTCTTTAAATTTCTTTTGCCAGTTTTCTAGTGCATCATCTTTGCTTTTAAAGAAAGGAATTTTTGGATAGTCCAATACCTTTTGGGCTACATGGAAATCGTCAAATAGAACATCAATCACTTCTTTATTCGAAGTCAGAAAAAGGCAGGACTCAGGCATGTCCTGAAGCATAAGGCAGGTCCATGCATCAAGGCGTTCCTTTATCATGTAAAATGAAGGACCGTCCGTATCATTCATTAAATTCTCATGGTTAGAAGTTATGTTTTCCCCTTTTAACTCCTTTAACATATCCTCTGTTCGATTTTGAACAGCCTTTAAACCCCTGTCGATTTCCGCATGTCGGATATCAAGATCCTGAGCATGCATGAGGAAAAGTCCGGCTCTGAAATCAGGAGAAAGTTTTTGATCCTTTATTTTATTAGAGTTTTTGCTGATTTCCGATTTAATTTTAAAAGAGGATTCATCATTAAAAAAGGGTATTGAATCCATGTGAGATTTTAGAATGCGTATTTGATCTTTACCGTGATAATTGGCCCAGCTCATGTAATCTTTGAAAACATTTTCTATCATACCGTTATATTGTTTAAGAGGCAGCTTTGTTTCTATTAAGTCTTGTTCTGAGATTTTTTTAATTGTTTCCATGATAATAGACGACGAGGGGATAATAGACGACGAGGGGATAACAGATGACGAAGGCTGGTATACAGCAATTCTGCCGAACACAGGGAAGATTGCAGAAAGAATTTTGTCAGGTATAAATGTATATGGAAAATAAATGGGCGTCATTTGTCTCCTTGCAATTTTGTATCATGTATTGAAATACCAATGGCTTCAAGCTGGTCACGGATTTTATCGGCAATCTCCCATTTTTTTTCTTTTCTAGCCGATTCCCGTTCTTTTAAGAGTCGCTTTATTGCAGGGTCTGATAACATGTCATTAAAAACGAATATCCTGAGCACCGAATCTATTTTCCTGAATACATCAAGGACCTTTTCGGCTCCGGCCTGGTCTATCTGTTTATTCTTGATCAACAGGTTGATGTGCTTAATATTTTTAAAAAGAGAAGCAAGGGCAGCTGATATATTGAGGTCATCATCCATCGCAGTAACAAAGCCATGCCTTATATTATAAACAAGCTGGTCCTGGTCAGGGCATGACGATCCGTTATCAATGCCTTGAAGCCTTTGAATGCATGAATCTATCCTTTTTAATGAGAGTCTCGCATTTAAAAGTCTCTTGTCGGAAAGGACAAGAGTCTTGCGGTAATGAGTGGAAAGCAGCCAGAATCTTACTTCTCTGTTTGTATAACCGGCTGAAAAAAGGTCATCAATGGTTGTTCCCGTTCCTTTTTCATCAACTTTTTTACCGTCAACAAGAACACGTTCACAGTGTATCCAATACCTGGCAAGTGGTTTTCCGGATGCAGCTTGTGCGATTGCGATCTCATTCTCATGATGGGGAAAAATCAGTTCCCTGCTGCTGGTATGGATATCAAAGCTGTCACCGAGGTATTTCATTGAAATGGCTGCACATTGAATATGCCAGGATGGGCGGACGTTTCCCCAGTCTGTTTTTGCATATATACCCCTTTTAAGCTCAGAGAGTTTTGCCCGTTTAAATAATGTAAAATCCCTGGGGTTATCTTTCTCATATTCATCAAGATCAACAGTTGCGCCGATCCTGATTTTGTTTATATCAATATTTGATAATTTGCCGTAATCCTGAAAATTTGAAATATCGAAATAAAGAGACCGCAGTTTTTCGTAAGCATAGCCTTTTGAAACAAGTTTTCGGGCAAGATTGGCCATGTCGTCTACATGCTGGCTGGCCCTTGGAAATTTGATGGCATGTCTTATGTTTAAGGTCGTAAGATCCTTTTTAAACATTTCGATATGTCTGTTTGTAAAGTCTTCAAGAGCAATACCTTCCTTCTCAGAACCCTTTATGGTTTTATCATCAAGGTCTGTGATATTCATAATATGTTTTACAGCATATCCCCGGAATTCGAGATAACCTGAAAGCAGATCTGAAAAAATAAAGCGGCGGCATTCGCCTATGTGGATTCTTGCATGGGCGGTCGGTCCGCATGAGTACATACCCACCTTTCCAGGTTTTAATGGCTCAAAAGGTTCTTTTATACGTGTCATAGTGTTGAAGAGTCTTATCGGTGCCTTCTCACGAACTGTAAAGAGATCTGTGCTGAGATAACGTTCTCCACTGTCAGGAAAAATGACAACGATTGTTCCTTCCGTGATGGCTTCAGCTTCCTGTGCAGCCACGACCATGGCAGCGCCGCTGCTCATCCCCACAAACAGGCCCTCTTCCTTTGCAAGCCGCCTTGCCATTTCAAAGGCGTCTTCATCATCTATATTTGTCTTTTTGTCCAGGCGGTTTTTATCGAACAATTCAGGTTTATATGCTTCTTTCATATTTTTTAGCCCCTGAATCTTATGGCCCAGATAGGGTTCCACACCCACAATCGTTATATCAGGATTGTATTTTTTGAGGCGTCTTGAAAGCCCCATTAATGTACCGGTAGTACCCATAGTGGCAACTATTGTTGTGACTTGTCCATTGCTTTGCTCCCAGATTTCTTTGCCGGTTCCATGAAAGTGGGCTTCCCAGTTTGCTTCGTTGTTATACTGGTCGGTCATGAAATAGGTTCCAGGGCTTTCTCTTACAAGCTTGTATACTTCCTCAATAGCGCCATCAGTACCAAGATGGCCGGGTGTCAGCATGATATCAGCCCCTCGGGCTTTCAAGATTTTTTTTCTTTCTATACTCACTGATTCAGGCATGGCAAGTAGGAGTTGGTATCCTTTTATTGAGCAGACCAGTGCCAGTCCAATGCCGGTATTGCCGCTTGTGGCTTCAAGCACAGTTTTTTTTCTTGTCAGTTCACCTGTTGCTTCACCTTTATTTATCATATAAAGGGCGGTTCGGTCTTTGACTGATCCGCCTGGATTTAAATATTCAAGCTTTGCAAGTATCTTGACACCTGGGTTGGGGTTCAGATGTTTAATCTCAACAAGTGGTGTATTCCCTATTGAATCAAGGATTGAATTCGTCATTAATCGGCATCCTGTATTGACGGTTTGTTTTCCAGGTGTCGTGATAATATCTCAAATATTTTATCCTTCACCTGTATTTCATCCATGGAAGCATCAACTATTCGAAAACGATTCGGCTCGCGATCAGCCAGTTTAAGATATCCGGCCCTCACTTTTTTATGGAATTCTAAAGTTTCCTTCTCAAAGCGTGATTCAGTTGAGGCTCTCGCCCCGACGTTAAGCTGTTTCCAGGCCCTTTCGAGTCCTGTTGAAGCAGGAAGGTCGAAAAGGATTGTCATGTCAGGCCTCAAATCATCCAGTACGATACTGTTAAGCCTGTTAATCAGTTCCATGTCAAGCCCCCTTGCAAAACCCTGATATGCGATAGTCGCGTCGAAAAACCGATCACATATAACCGTTTTACCGGATAATAAAAGCGGCAGCACTTTCGTCTTAACATGCTGGGCACGATCTGCTGCGTACAAAAGAAGCTCTGATACGGAATCAAGATCCCGGTTTTCGGGATCCAGGAGAATCGTCCTGATTTTTTCTCCAATAAGTGTCCCCCCCGGCTCCCTTGTTACGACACAATTGATTTTGTTTTGTTCCATAAAATGAACTATGTGCGTAACTTGTGTCGTCTTACCCGAACCTTCTATACCTTCCAGCGTTATGAACATGTATTTACCTGTCTTTAATCAATGCTAAGTTCCCATGTTTTAAGTTCTTCAAGCATTTCATTGTCGGTCATATCACATTTTATCGGTGTGATCGCAATATGATTGTCATTCAGAGCCGCACTGTCTTCTTCGGGATCAATGAATTCAGGTGTGTCGACAACTCCCTGCCAGTAGTAGGGTTGATTTCGGGGGTCAACTTTTTTTTCAATGTATTCTTTGGGAAATGTTACTCCATGATGGCTTAACCGGATGCCTGAGATTGCCTCCATTGAAGCATTCGGAATATTTATATTTAAAAAAGTCCCGAATGGCAGCCTGTTTTTTAATATGACACCGGTTAGCCGGGTAATGAACGATGCCGCTTCCTCATAATATTCAGGTTCGGGTGAACAGATAGAGACCGCCATTGATGGAATTCCATAGAGAGTCGCTTCTCTAGCCGCCGCTACTGTTCCGGAATAATTAATATTGACGCCTGTGTTGGCACCCGGATTAATGCCGGATATGACCATGTCCGGCTTGTCGTCAAGCAGCTCGAGAAGGCCAAATTTGATACAGTCAACAGGTGTGCCACTCAGCGCATAACCGTGAACGCCGTTGATATCGACTTTATTGGCCCGGACAGGTTCATGAAGAGTGATGCCGTGTCCTACGGCACTTCGTTCTTTATCCGGTGCAACAATAAGGATTTTATAAAAATCTTTGAGTGCTCTTTGAAGGCAACGAAGCCCTTTGGCGTGTATGCCGTCATCATTTGTAAGAAATATTTTTATATTTTTTCCTTTGTTTATTTTTTCTTTCCTTGACATTAATACTTATTTTGACTTTTTTAAGAAGGTTAGGTTTATACTTAAAAAATTTAAAGTGTTCAAGAAATTATAATTGCATATATGTTGCAGTTTTTCGGTATATTACTTTAACATCTTAAAATATAACAGAATATAAAATTATCGACATGAAAACTTCGGCTTGAAAAAAATAGTATCGGAAATGTTAATTCAAAAATGCTAAAAATGAAAAGATCGGCTGTGGGAATCCGCATAATATTTACTTTTATTACAGTGCTTTTACTTTCAAAGCAACCGGTTTGTGCAAAATCGCAAATAGAAGGCAAGTGGCACATCATTGCTGATCAAATCAGTTATGATCAGGATAGCGACCAGTTTATTGCTAAAGGGGATGTGATCGCAACCTCAAAAGATAGAAAGCTCACGGCTGACTTTGTCAGGTATGATAAAAAAAACAGGACTATATATGCGGAAGGTGATGTCATACTGGTTGCCGGCAAGGATATACTCACAGGCGACAGAATGGAAATTGACATGGATAAAGAGACCGGGGTTATCTTCAATGGAAGCATTTTTATGAGATCAACCCGTTTCAATCTCAAAGCTGAAAGAATCGATAAAATCGGAGATAATACATACTCTGCTGAAAATGGAAGTGTCTCAACCTGTGAGGGGGATGATCCTGACTGGAAGATTACCGGATCCTATATTGAAGTTACCCTGGAAGGATACGGTTATGTAAAACATGCTGCTTTGTATGCCCGTGAGTTGCCAGTTTTCTATTCTCCGTTTATGTATTTTCCTGCCAAAACAAAGCGCCAATCAGGTTTTCTTGTTCCGGATTTCGGGTATTCAGACAGAAAGGGAACGGAATTCAATCTGCCTTATTTCTGGGCAATCGGCAAAAGTTCTGATGCCACATTTTACAGTTACTCCATGTCGGAGCGCGGTGAGAAGTTCGGTGCTGAGTATCGATATATTCTAAATAATGGAACCATGGGAACCGCAATGTTCGATTTTTTAAACGATAATAAACTTGATGACGGGATACTTGATGCAAGCAGTCGCTGGGGGTATGAAGAAGATGCGAATGTTGACCAGGTACTTAGAACAAATTCAGACAGATACTGGTTTAGGATGAAACATAATCATTCCTTTCGAAACGGTATTGAAGCAAAAATTGATCTGGATGTTGTGAGCGATCAGGATTATCTTAATGAGTTTAAGACCGGTTATTCAGGGTTTGAAAAAACAGACGAATATTACATTGAAACGTTTGGCAGGGATTTTGATGATTATGATGAGGCAACCCGTGAGAACAGGATTAATTTCAGTAAAAGCTGGACAACGTACAGTCTGAATACCGGGGTGTTATGGAATGATAATGTCATAGCACGTCGACAAGGAGGCACCGATAAAACACTTCAGAATATGCCGTTCATGGGATTTGAAGCTAAAAAGACAAAGCTGGGCAATACATGCTTATACCATGATCTGGAGTCCGGGTACAATTATTTTTACCGGATTGACGGCACAAGAGGTCACAGGGTTGATATTCACCCAAGGATTTATCTGCCTTACAGCTGTGATAATTATTTTGTATTTGAACCTTCGGTGGGGTTGAGGGAGACGGCCTGGTATATCAATGAGTATGAAAATCCCAATGATGATAATGAGAGCAATCTGCACAGGGAGATCTATGATGTTAAACTCGATCTTTCCAGTGAAGTTTATAATGTTTTCAATGCAGGTTTTTTCGGAATAGACAAGATAAAGCATTCGATTCGGCCTCAGGCAGTTTATAGCTTTGTTCCCGACCTGGGTTCAGATAACTATCCGTATTTTAACAGTATTGACAGCATTAATGAGACCAGCGAGATTACCTATTCTATTTCTAACTATTTTACATCAAGATCTGAAAAAATAGTAGCAGAACCCCAATATGACGATTTGGCTGATGATTTGGCCGATGACTCTGATAATGTTGACAGGCCTTTATATGACTACTGGGATTTTTGTCGATTTAAATTGTCGCAAACTTATGATATTAAAGCTGCATGGGAAAATAAACCGGAGCCGTTTTCGCCAATAGCAGGAGAACTGGATTTCGATCCCATCAAATATTTTTCAATTTCAGCTGATGCCCAATATTCACGATATACGATACGGTTTATTTCTTACAATGCAGGCGTAGCCATATCAGATCACCGTGGAGATATGTTCAGGGCAGAACGTCGTTATACGGAATCGACTGAAACCATTAAGCTGGGATGTCATCTTGTGGTAACGGACAGGCTTTTGGCATATGGCAGCACTGAGCACAATCTTGTGGACAAAAAAAATGTTGAAACAGAATTCGGCATGGTATATACGGCGCAATGTTGGTCAACAGGAGTTGGTTATTATGATAATGAAGATGAGAAGAGATACAGCTTTACCGTCAACCTTTATGGCCTTGGTGGATTAGGGCATTCAATAAAAAACAAGTACGAATAAGGTAAAATATATATGCCACATAAATTGCTGCAGCCTTTTTGGTATGTACTGCATACGAAAAGTCGATTTGAAAATGTTGTCAATGACGGCCTTAATAAAAAGTCTCTTGAAGTTTATAATCCCAGGATTAAGGTGAGGAGTAAGCGCCGCGACAGAAAAGTTATGATAAAAGTGCCGCTTTTCCCTGGCTATGTTTTTGTAAAAACAGATCTTAACCACAGTGAATATCTTGAAATTTTGAAGACGGCAGGTGTGGTCAGGTTTATCGGGAACTCAAGCGGCCCTATTCCTGTGATGGACGAAGAGATAGGGTCCCTCAAGATAATGACGGAAACAGAAGAGCAGGTTGTTACAGGTACACGGTTTAAAAAAGAGGATAAAGTTGTCGTCGTTTCAGGTCCCTTTGCAGGTGTTACAGGGTATTTTATTCAGTATCGGGGGCAGGGCAGGGTTGTTGTGGACATTGAAGCGCTTGGACAGTTTGCGGCTGTGAATGTTAATGAAGAGGATCTTGAACCCGTACCACTGATTTTATTGTAGATAAGTACTTGACTTTTTATTGTCTTATATTTATTAATATAAATCTAGTGGGATTTCGATAGCGACCAAATTAGTACCATATAAGGAGGATGTATGAACAAACTCGAGTTGATATCTGCTTTAAAGAACGAGGCAAACATTTCCAAGACAGATGCGGCACATGTTGTCCAGATATTTTTTGACTCAATGGCTGATGCGATGGCAAAAGGTGAGCGTGTAGAAATTCGTGGTTTGTGCAGCTTTTTTGTAAAGAATTATAAAAGTTATACAGGTCGAAATCCAAAAACAGGTGAGAAAGTTACAATAAAGCCCAAAAAGCTTCCGTTTTTTAAATGCGGAAAAGAGCTTAAAGAGCGGGTCGATTATTAACAAAAGCCTGGATACTATGTTTTGCCTGAAATCAAACCTCTGCCCAAGCTTGAATCGCTTATTGATCAGAAAAATGCGGTTAAGAATCTAACCTCTGTCATCAGGCGAGAGACTATCCCTCATGCCTTTCTTTTTACCGGAAATGAAGGTGCGGGAAAGAGGACTGCCGCCATAACATTTGTTATGGCATGCAATTGTGATGAAAATCGCACTATTTACTCTTCTACAGAAGCCAGTATTGATAAAACAACGGGTTCGTGCGGAAAGTGCCGGTCATGCCGAAAGATTCTTTCAGGCAATCATCCTGATGTGATATTTGTCAAGCCGTCCGGTACGGTTATAAAGATATCGCAGATTCGAGAACTTTGTGCTCAACTGGCAGTTAAGCCTTACGAAAAAGGATATAGGGCAGTTATTATTTCCGACGCCGGCACCATGAATAAAGAGGCCGGAAATGCTTTGCTGAAAATACTGGAGGAACCTCCCGAAAGAACAATTATCATACTAACGGCTTTTCAGATATCAGACCTTCTTCCTACTATTGTATCAAGGTGCAGGCATATAAGGTTCAGCCCGGTATCAAAGGAAAAGATCAGTTCTTTTTTAACAAAAAAGCATGGGGTTGATGTTGGCAGGGCAAATGTAATAGCTTCTATGGCAGAAGGCAGCTTTACCAGAGCGCTTGAAATAAACAAGGGCAACTGGCTCCATGTCAGACGCCGGCTTATCCAAGAAATGGAGGAGCTTCAAAGTGGTCGGATACTCCCCTGCCTGATGTTTGCAGAGCGCCTCGCGGGAAAAAAAGAACTCGTTCAATATTCCCTTGAGATTATAAAAAACTGGTTTAGAGATTTGATTGTATATAAGTACTCGCCTGAAAAGGTTTTGAACCGGGACTTGGTGGAAAGCGTGGAAGCCGCTTCTGAGAAAGTGGAAGTAAAAACATTGATGTCAAAAATCAGAGCAATTCAGAAAGCCCAAAAAGCAATTGATGCTAATGCAAATTTGCGTTTGACTCTGGAAAATTTTGCTTTAGAAATAGTGAGTTTAAAACAATGAAAAGAAAAGTTGGAGTGAGATTTAAAACCGTAGGCAAAATATATGATTTTGAATGCGGTGCTTTTGTTCTTGAAAAGGGCAATACGGTAATTGTCGAAACCGAGCAGGGACTGGGTTTTGGTGTTGTTGCGACCATTCCGATTGCTTATGAAAAAGAGACTGGCAACCCGTCCTTAAAAAAGATTTGCAGGACAGCCAACGAAGAAGACTTTCGCCAGAGGGATAAGGATATTGCCCTGGAAGAGGAAAGCCATTATTTTTGTAATGAAAAGATCCAGGAACTTGGCCTTGAAATGAATCTCTTTTCTGTGGAAAGTACTTTTAACTCAAGCAAGTTGACTTTTTTCTTTACAGCTGAAGGGAGAGTTGATTTTCGGGAACTGGTCAAGATACTTGTAAAACAATATAGAATAAGGATTGAAATGCGGCAGGTTGGTATTCGCAATCAGGCTAAAATGGCTGGCGGGATAGGGAAATGCGGGCGTGAGATTTGCTGCTCATCATATCTAAGCAAGTTTGAACCTGTTTCAATACATATGGCCAAAAGCCAGGGGCTTGCACTGAATCCGACTAAGATATCCGGTTTGTGCGGCAGGTTGATGTGCTGCCTTACATTTGAAAATGATACATACCTGGATCTTAAAAAAAGAGCGCCGAAAATTGGTAAAACCGTCATTATTGAAGGAAGAGAAGGGAAAATCGCCCGTCATAATGTCATTTGTAATCGTATTACGGTCCGTTTTGAGGATGGAACCGAAATCGAAAAGCGAGTGGATGAAATCAAAATATGTTAGGAGAAACCATGTCAGGATCATTTTATATATCAACGCCTATATATTACGTGAATGCAAGACCACATCTTGGCCATGCCTATACTACCATAGTGGCTGATGTTGTGAGTCGGTTTAATGCCATGAGTGAACTCCAAACTTTTTTTCTGACCGGCACAGATGAACATGGTGATAAAATAGTTGATGCGGCTGAAAAAGAGGGTCTGAGTCCGAGGCAATATGTGGACAGGATCAGTGGTCTTTTCCGAGAACTTTGGCCTGAGCTGAATGTCAGATATGATTATTTTATCAGGACAACCGATAAAGATCATATTAATGTTGTGGAGAAGATTCTTCAGAGGCTTTACGATAAGGGAGATATATATTTTAGCGAATATGAAGGCAAGTACTGTTTTGGATGTGAACGGTTTTATACGGAGCGTGAACTTGTGGACGGAAAGTGTCCGGACCATGAAACAGAACCGGAACTGATTAAAGAGTACAACTATTTTTTCAAAATGAGTCAATATCAGGAATGGCTGATACAGCATATCCGGGAGAATCCTGATTTTATTAGACCTGAAAGATACCGAAATGAAGTGCTCTCCTTTTTAAAAGAACCACTTGAAGATCTTTGTATATCAAGGCCTAAGTCGAGGCTCAAGTGGGGCATAACCCTGCCGTTTGACCAGGAATATGTGACTTATGTGTGGTTTGATGCTCTGTTAAATTACATATCAGCTCTTGGCTATCCTGAAGGAGACAAGTTCAAAAAATTCTGGCCTTCTGCAAACCATCTTGTGGCAAAAGACATCCTGAAGCCGCATGGTATTTATTGGCCCATTATGCTGAAAGCAGCAGGAATAGAAGTTTTTAAAAGTCTGAACGTTCACGGATATTGGAATATTGACGAAAGCAAGATGTCTAAAAGTTTGGGAAATGTTGTTGAGCCATTGGAGTTGAAAAATCGTTACGGCCTTGATGCATTCAGATATTTTATGATGAGAGAGATGGTATTTGGCCTTGATTCTTCTTTTTCTGAAGAAGCATTGGTGCATCGGATTAATTCCGATCTGGCCAACGACTTGGGAAATCTTTTTTCAAGGGTTCTTGCCATGACCCACAAGTACTTCGATGGTGTGATACCTCCGTTTGATGCAGGTGTTAAAAAAGAAGTTTCAAGGGACATTGAAAAATTTGCTTCTGAAGCGGTTGAAGGGTTCAAGGCAGGTATGGAAGACTTTTCTTTTCACAAGGCGCTTATTGCTGTATGGAGATATATCGGGAAGATGAATAAATACATAGATGTCACGGCACCTTGGGTTCTTGCAAAGGAAAAAAAAGCACGAAAGCAGCTGGAAACAGTCATTTACAACCTTTTAGAAGGATTGAGAATAGTATCCGGTCTTATTTATCCTGTTATGCCTGATACAGCCAAAACAATGCAGGCGCATCTGGGTCTGGATCCTGAAAAGCCGTTTTTCGAGTTTGATTTACTAAAAAAAAGGAAGGGCCTTACACCGGGAATCAAAATTCCCAAATCAGTTACGCTTTTTCCAAGAATAGACTTAAAAAAGAAGTCAGAACCAAAGAAAGAAACTGATAGCAAAGGAATGAGTGAAATAGTGATTAAAGATGAAATAACGCTTGAGACATTCAAAAGTGTTGATTTAAGAGTTGCAACGGTCATTTCAGTTGAGGAGATCCCTAGAGCCAAAAAGCTTCTTAAGGTAAAGGTCGATCTCGGCACAGAAAACAGGGTCGTAGTGGCAGGCATTGCCGGTGATTACTCTCCTGAGGAACTGATCGGTAAGCAGGTTGTGATAGTAGCAAATTTAAAGCCCACAAAATTAATGGGAGTTTTATCTCAAGGCATGCTTGTTGCGGCTGTTGATAAAAAAAATCTGAGTATTGTAACGGTTGACAGAATGGTGGTTCCAGGGACACAGTTGTCCTGAACATTATGAGAACCAACTCTTTAAGATATGATATAGTAAAAAATTGTTGTGTATGTAGCTTTTCGCTTGCTATCCTTTAAATTATCGGCTATGCATAAAGCACTCAGCAAGAGGTGGTATAAATAATTCTGGTGAGAGCTTGATATTAAAAGGTATGTAGGGCCTTCACCCAAACTGAGCTGAAAAATTCTATCTACTGTTAGGGTTGAGATAGCAAATGCTGGACAGAGTTAATAAACCTACCACGAACAATTCGTCGTGGCGGGATTATCAGGCAGGGCTGAAAAAGTCTTCTGCAAAAAAAAGATTTAAAAAAAAAGTTATTATATATTCACCCTTACTTTCTGTATTGCTGGCTGTTATTTATATTGCCATTGCAGGAATGAGTGGGGCCGCATGTAGAAACAATCTTCCCCGGTACAATTCAACGATAGCAAAGGATTCTGAAAAAGTTGAGAAAAACAATTTTATTAAAAAAGAAGAAGTCCGGGTTGCTCTTAATAAAACGCCTTTCATCAATTTAACAACAGATAAACTGGATATTACAATAAGCGGGCAGACGTTTCATGCGGAGACTAGTCTGGACATGGAACTTCAAAACCATATCTTAAAGCGGTTGGATTTAGCCAACTCCCGTTATATCGGTATAGTCGCTCTTGAGCCATCTACGGGCAGAGTGCTGGCAATGGTGGGTTTTGATAAGACAGGACAAAAGAAAAATCCCTGTCTTGAGAGTTCTTTTCCAGCTGCCAGTATTTTTAAAATTGTAACAGCCTCTGCTGGAATAGAAAAATGCGGTTTTAATCCTTCATCAGGATTTAAGTTTAATGGCAGTAAGTATACTCTGTATAAATCACAGCTTGGGAACAAAACAAACAGATATACCAGAAGAATCAATTTTCGGGATTCATTTGCCCAGTCTGTTAACCCTGTTTTCGGAAAAATCGGTTCGATTTATCTTGGGAAGGCGCCCCTGGAACATTATGCCGGTGTATTCGGTTTTAACCGTAACATCGACTTTGAGCTTCCTCTGAGTCCTAGCCGGGTATCGTTTACCGATGATTCATATCAGTGGGCGGAAATAGCTTGTGGATTTAATAGGGAAACATTGATTTCACCTGTTCACGGGGCATTGATGAGTGCTGTTATATGTAATGATGGGGCGTTTGTAGAGCCGACGATAATTGACAGGATAACTGATGATAAAGGAAACATTAGATATACCGGCTTTCATAAAAAAGCAGATCAGGCATTATTGCCTGATACAGCAAAAGTTGTCGGCAAGCTGATGAATGCAACTGTGCGATCAGGCACAGCAAAGAAGATGTTTCGGGGACACACTAGAAACAAAATACTATCAAAACTCAATATCGGTGGTAAGACAGGCTCCATAATGAGCAGGGAAATAAATAATGTCAGATATGACTGGTTTGTCGGGTTCGCAAAAGAGAAGAATGGCGAAAATGAATTGGCATTATCAGTGATGGTGGCCCATGAGAAGTATATCGGGGCAAGAGCAGGATGGTATGCAAGAATTGCGATACAACATTATTTTCAGAACTGCCTTGAAGATAACAATGAAAAGAGTCGTACAGTAAAGAAAACGCAGACAAACAAAAAGAAACCTGCCTGAAGGGTAAAGATAAATGCCTGGATTTGAAATATTTGGAGAAGAGGAACGAAAAGAAGTAAACGAGGTTCTTGAAACAGGTGTTTTATTCCGTTATGGCTTTGAACCTGCGCGTAAAGGCCGTTTCAAAGCCATGACTTTTGAAAAGGAGCTTGCTGCAAGGCTTGGGTCTGGATATGCACATCTATGTTCAAGCGGTACTGCAGCCCTTTCCATTGCTCTTAATTCCTGTGGAATTGGTGCAGGCGATGAGGTCGTTGTTCCTCCGTTTACTTTTATCGCAACAATTGAAGCTGTCTTGAATGCCGGTGCTATTCCGGTGTTTTCCGAAATTGACAATACTCTTTGTCTCGATCCAAAGGTCATAAAGGATGCTATATCAGGAATTCCTGGTATAAGTTTCAGGGACCTTCCGGATGAACAAGGAGACTCGGCAACATTTCTATGTTTTTTACTGCCGGATGAAGGAAAGGCGAGGCATACAGTTAAAGAGCTTGGAAAGGCGGGCGTTGATGGATGCTTTTACTGGTATGACAACAAATGGCACTATATAAGGCAGTGGGATCATCTGAAAAAGATGGCTTCTTCTGCACGCTTGCCTTTAGAAATGTATGAGGATTGCCCTGATTATGAAAGCATTGAATTTCCCGTATCGAACAATATTATGGGAAGGTTGATATCCATGCAAATTAAACTCTCCTGGACGGAAGCAGAGCTCGATGAAAGGATTACAAAAATAACCGGTGTGTTAAAACAGTCCTCATAGCTTATCAGCTGATATTAAAAATATGACAATAAATTGAGTATTAAGGAATACCCATGTTCAGAAATTTTAAAATGGTTTCAAGTGTTGTGTTTGGTAGGGGGTGCTTTAATCAGCTCGACGATATTCTATCCAGCAGGCGGTCTGGAAAAAAAGCATCCATGATTTTTGTCGTTGATGATGTGTTTGAAGAAAGTGAATTGAAGCCGCGGATTCCTGCAAGGGAACATGACTTAATCATATGGGTGAATGTAGATGATGAACCGAAAACCTGGTATGTGGATGAAATCACGAACCAGGTAAAGGATTTCAAACCTGACATGCCTGATGGAGTCATCGGAATCGGTGGTGGCAGCACAATGGATATCGCAAAGGCGGTATCTCTAATGCTTACAAATCCCGGTTCTTCGGCTGACTATCAGGGATGGGACCTGATCGAAAAACCGGCAGTGTATCATGTGGGCATACCAACACTTTCAGGTACAGGCGCAGAAGTTTCCCGCACAACGGTTTTGACCGGGCCTGAAAAAAAATTGGGGCTGAATTCCGATTATACTGTTTTTGACCAGATTGTTCTGGATTCGGAACTTATCAGTGGCACACCTTTGGATCAAAGATTCTATACCGGTATGGACTGCTATATTCATTGTATTGAATCCCTTAAAGGGACATATCTTAACGAATTCAGCAAATCTTACGGGGAAAAGGCAAAGGAACTGTGTCTTGAAGTTTTTTTGAAAGGAGGATCTGAAAGCGACGACAAACTGATGATGGCATCCTATTTGGGTGGGATGAGTATCGCTTACTCGCAGGTCGGCGTCTGTCACGCACTTTCATATGGCCTTTCTTTCAAGCTCGGCATACATCATGGCATCGGAAACAGTATAGTTTTTGATTATCTTGAGGAATTTTATCCGGAAGGCGTTACTGAATTCAGACAGATGCTGGAAAAACAGGGTTTGGAACTCCCAAAAAATATTATTGCCAAAACTGATGATGCTGGTATAGAAAAGATGATTGATGTAGCAATCGGACTTGAGCCACTCTGGGATAACGCGCTGGGCCCTGAATGGAAAAAGATCATGCCAAGAGACAGAATTAAAGAACTTTACCAAAAAATGTAGCTAAACTATCATAAAAAAATGACTATAAAAAAATACACCAAAAAAGTGGCCGGATTTTTCACCGGAGTTATTAAAAGGGTAATTAACAAAACAAGACACTGTCTATCAGTCGATATCTACTTTGGCAGACACCTTAGCGGAGTTCCTGAGAACGGGATTGTTGTTTTTCCGCTCTTCCAATCTGTTCTGTGTTGCGGTATCTCCGGTATTGTTGTCATCAATAAAAAGAAAACAAAAATCGATGATATCGATCCAGGGTTGATTGCAGATGCCATAACAAAAATTGACGCCTCGGGATATGCTGTCTGCAAAAAGAAAGGCGTCGATTTTAACAAACAATACCTTGGCGGAGAGAATTTGATTTCTTCCTTTTACCGATCTGTTTGCGATTTAAAAAAAGAGAGTCTTTTCACAGCCATATTTCATAATAAAAAAGTAAAGGATGAACTTAAGGGTTTGGCATCCCGTATTTCCGGATTGATTGATCGGGAGGATACATTACTTTCTGAAAACATGGGACATCTTAGCAATGAAGATATTGCAGTCGCATCAAGACGTATGGAAGACTTGAAGGATATCGGCTGGTCTCTTAACATAGAGGTTCTTGGAAACATTGAGAAAGTTTCAGAACTGATTGATAATTCCAGAAGCGAATCTCCAAAACAGATTAATAAGGTTCATGTTGAATTTTTTAAACGGATCAATGTGGTGCTTAACAGTATTGATCGCCTTGAAGTAAGAGGCAGGGATTCCGCAGGAATATCCATGGTGCTTGTTTTGGACAAAGATCAGTATAATAGATTCAAGGAAAGAATAATACATGAAAAACTGAATGATGCATTTAATTCCAGAACAGAGGGGCATATTCTTGTTAATGGAAATATAAGTGTTAGTGAATCGGGAGATGAAGAAGGAAAGGGTCTGATTTCCCTTACATTTACATACAAGGTGGCTTCGGAAGTAGGGAGTCTGGGTGATAATATAAAATTTATTCGTGAACAGATTAAAAATGACGGTATTCTTCAAATTCTTTTTATGTTTCCCGTCACTTATTTTACGGTATCTGCACATACCCGCTGGGCTTCAGTGGGTGAAATTTCCGAGCCTAACTGCCATCCCGTAGACAATCTTGTATCCGGCGTCAGCAGCAGAGGAACCATTCATGTATGCCTTAATGGTGATATCGATAACTATCAGGCCTTAAAAAATAATCTTGCAAAAGACGGCGTCACAATAGATGAGAATATCTCGACAGACACGAAAATAATTCCTCTTCAGATTGAAAAATACATGAGGGAAGGCAATACTATTGAAGAGGCTTTTCGTCTATCTGTTAATGATTTTGAAGGTTCGCACGCAATTTCCATGCATACCGACCTTGTTCCCGGCAAATTATTTCTCGCACAAAGAGGAAGTGGTCAAGCTCTCTTTGTTGGTATGGCTGATGAATATTATATCGCCGCATCCGAAGTTTATGGATTTGTGGAAGAGACACCCTTTTTTATTAAACTGGAAGGTGAAAAGATTGTTGAAGGAAAAAATGGAAAAGTCCAGGGACAGATTCTTATCGCTGACCAGATGTCTGAAGGAGGCCTCGCAGGAGTCAAAAGCTTTTACTATGACGGGACACCTGTTGAACTTAAAGAAGAAGATATTCAGCATACAGGCATTACATCCAGGGATATTGATCGCCAGGACTTTCCTCATTATTTTTTAAAGGAGATAACAGAATCTCCTGCTTCAGTTGAAAAAACACTCCAGGGTCGCTGGAAAACAGATGATAAAAGCGGACTTCATAGTATTACATTGGATGAGACTGTTATACCTGAAGATGTTAAGGACGCTGTCGCCAGGGGCATAGTAAAAAGAATCTTTGTCGTCGGACAAGGGACTGCAGGTGTCGCGGCGCAGGCTTGTGCTGATATCATCAATTACTACATGAATGATCCCTCTCTCAATATCAGTGCCTTAAAAGCTTCTGAAATGAGTGGTTTTAAACTTGGCGATACGTATAATAAAAGCAGCATGGCTGATACGCTGATGATTGCCATAAGCCAGTCCGGAACCACAACCGATACAAACAAGACTGTTGATATGGTTCGCGAGCGCGGCGGCCTCACAATTGCGATCGTCAATCGTCGTGATTCTGATATTACATTCAAGGTCAACGGTGTAATTTATACCAGCAGTGGACGTGATATAGAAATGTCGGTGGCTTCGACCAAGGCATTTTACTCGCAGATAGTTGCAGGGGCAGTTCTCGGGCTTTATTTCTCCAGCCTTAAAGGACGACGAAACCCGGAGTTTGTGTCAGATGAAATAACGGAGTTGCTACGCCTGCCGGATCATATGAGGAAAGTTTTTTCACTAATGCCTGATATTAAAGCCTCTGCCGAAAAACTGGCCGTGACCCGAACATACTGGGCTGCAGTCGGTAGCGGTCCAAACAAGGCATCAGCAGATGAGATTCGTATCAAACTGAGCGAGCTTTGCTACAAAACAATTTCATCAGACTTTGTTGAAGACAAGAAACATATCGACCTTTCGTCAGAACCCTTGATTATCGTTTGTGCTGCCGGGACGAGAGGGAGTGTTATAGGAGATATAGTCAAGGATACAGCTATTTTTAAGGCGCATAAAGCTATTCCTGTTGTGATTGCTGATGAGGGCGAACAGAGATTTTTCCCATATGCTGAAGATGTCTTTCACGTCCCGGTAACAAGTGAACATCTGGCACCTGTTTTAAACACACTTGTCGGCCATCTCTGGGGTTATTATGCTGCGCTTGCAATCAATGACGGGTCTGGTTTCTTATATGATTCACGGGAGGAAATAAAACAAATAGTTGATGACTATTCAATACAAGGGCTCGATATTTATGAAGTGATTCTGGAAAAGCGTTTCATAGAATCTATTTTAAACTTTTATAAAGCATTTAGGAAAAGGAAGGCTGAAAAAAAGTTTCCTGAAATCATGGGTATCCAAGCTGCTTCTGACTTAACGCTATTATTGAAATACCTTTCAGGCCGGCTGCCGGTGTCAGATTTTGAACTTGACTTTGACAGAAAAGGTACGGCCTTCAATATGTTGAATACACTTTTTGAACGGCTTGGCGAGATGATTAATTGTATGGCAAGGCCTGTTGACGCAATTAAGCATCAGGCAAAAACAGTTACAGTCGGGACAAGCCGGATAACTGAACAAATTGAAGGCATTTTGTTTGATGCATTGGAATCATACAATATCGGAATATCCCGTTTAACCAACAGCAATGTTATCGTTCTTAAAAATCTTCAGAGAATAGTATCCGGGATTGAGGGGGCTATTCATTACAGAATCGGCAATCTTAATGTTTTAGGCGAGCCTGATGAGGATACTACTATTGAGATTATCAAGAAGGATGGTGTTCTGGATACGATACCATCTCGTGTTGAAAAAGATACTAAGCTAAAAGGAACAAAGCGAATTATTACGCGACAGGGAAATGTTTATATCGGAAAGGGACGAAAGGATGACAGAAGCATCATCATAATACCCGTAATATCAGATTCCGCTTCAACTCCCAATCATATCGGCAATATGCTGCTTTTAAATATCTCCTTTAAGGCAGATATCGATTTCGAGGTTAAAAAGAAAG